>JBKBOF010000019.1:2787-29687 GCA_046294955.1 Paracoccaceae bacterium | reverse complement strand
ATTGCAGTCCGTCGGCGCATGACGAACCGCTGCTGTCCACGGGCGAGGTGAATTATCTGGGCATGCCGCTGTTCCTTGTGGCCGCCGACAGCCACCTTGCAGCGCGGCGGGCAGCACGTCTGGCTCGGGTCAGCTATGACCCGTTGCCTGCCCTTCTAACCGTCGATGATGCATTGGCCGCCAACAGCCGGTTTGAGGATGGACCGGTGATCTGGTCCAAGGGCGATGCCGCCCGCGCAATCGACGCGGCCCCCCATCAGGTCCAAGGCCAGTTCGAAGTCGGCGGGCAAGAGCATTTTTATCTGGAAGGTCAGGTTGCGGCGGTCCTGCCACTGGAAGGCGGCGATCTGCTGGTCCATTCCTCCACCCAGCATCCCAGCGAAATCCAGCACAAGGTCGCCCACGCCCTGCACCTGCCGATGAGTGCGGTGCGGGTCGAGGTGCGGCGCATGGGTGGCGGCTTTGGCGGCAAGGAAAGTCAGGGCAACGCGCTGGCCATTGCCTGCGCCGTGGTTGCCAGCCGCACCGGTCGCCCGGCCAAGATGCGCTATGACCGTGACGACGACATGATGATCACCGGCAAACGGCATGACCTGCGGATCGTCTATCGTGCTGGTTTTGACGATGACGGGCGGGTGACGGGGGTGGAGTTCACTCATCTGGTCCGCTGTGGTTGGGCACAGGATCTGTCGCTTCCGGTCGCTGACAGGGCGATGTTGCACAGTGACAATTGTTATCATCTGCCCGACATCCGAATCGAAAGCCATCGGCTGAAAACCCATACCCAAAGTGCCACCGCCTTTCGCGGTTTTGGTGGACCGCAAGGCATGGTCGGCATTGAACGGGTGATGGACCATATCGCCCATACCCTTGGGCGTGACCCGCTGATCGTCCGGCTTGGCAATTTCTATCGTGGCGCTGACGCAACCGGGGCCGGGGCTGGGACCGGGACAGGGACCGGGCATCGCTTCGGCTCTGTCCATTCTCAGGCATCGCATGGTCCGCAGACCACGCCCTATTTCATGCCCGTTGAAGATTTCATCGGCCATGAGATCGTCGCGGCGTTGGTGAACAGTTCCGACTATGCCGCCCGCAAAGCCACGATTGCCGACTGGAACGCGAACAGCCCGATCCTGAAACGCGGGATCGCCCTGACCCCGGTGAAATTCGGGATCTCCTTCACGCTCACCCATCTCAACCAGGCGGGGGCCTTGGTGCATGTCTATCAAGATGGGTCGATCCACCTGAACCACGGTGGGACCGAGATGGGACAGGGTCTGTTCCAGAAAGTGGCGCAGGTCGCGGCCGAGGTGTTCGGTGTCGATCCATCCGTGGTCAAGATCACCGCCACCGATACCGCCAAGGTGCCGAACACCTCGGCCACTGCCGCCAGTTCCGGCAGCGACCTGAACGGGATGGCTACCAAGGTCGCCTGCGAGACAATCCGCGATCGCATGGCCGATTTCATCGCAGGCAAACATCAGGTCAAACCCGCAACGGTGCGATTTCAGGATGGCACGGTTCGAGTCGGCGGCGAGGTCTATGATTTCGCGCGGGTGGCAATGTGGGCCTATCAGGCGCGGGTCAGCCTGTCGTCAACCGGGTTCTATGCCACACCCAAACTGCAATGGGACCGCAAGGCCGGCAAGGGGCGACCGTTCCTGTATTTCGCCTATGGCGCGGCGGTGACCGAGGTGGTGATCGACACCCTGACCGGCGAAAACCGCATCCTGCGGGCAGACCTGTTGCATGACACCGGTACCAGCCTGAACACTGCGTTGGATATCGGGCAGATCGAAGGGGCCTATGTGCAGGGCGCAGGCTGGCTGACGACCGAAGAACTGGTCTGGGATGGTACGGGGCGCCTCAGCACCCACGCTCCCAGCACCTACAAGATCCCCGCCTGTTCCGACCGCCCCCGCGTGTTCAATGTGGCTCTGTGGGGACGGCCCAACCGTGAGGATACGGTGGGCAAGTCAAAGGCGGTAGGCGAGCCGCCCTTCATGTTGGGGATTTCGGCCCTGATGGCGCTGTCGGATGCGGTGGCGGCCTGCGGGCCGGGCTATCCGGCGCTGGATGCCCCGGCCACAGCAGAACGGATTCTCGCGTCAGTGCAAAGGGTGCAGGACCATGTTTGACCTGACCGAACTTACGAAAGGCGTCCTCGCGCATGGCCGCGTTTCGCGGGTTGTGATCGTTGCCCATGATGGCAGCAGCCCGCGCGAAACCGGAACCGCCATGCTGATCTGGGCGGGTGGGCAATCAGGCACCATCGGCGGAGGTGCGCTGGAGTGGGACTTGGCGGCCAAAGCCCGCGCGCTTCTGGCCCAAGGTGGGCAAGTCCTTGAGCGGGTGGCTTTGGGGCCTGCCCTTGGGCAATGTTGCGGTGGGGCGGTTACAGTCTTGACCGAGGTGTTTGACGCCCAGAGCATGCCCCAGCCCGAAGCTGGCGTCTTTGCCCGCCCGGTGAACGGCAGCCCGATGCCCTTGTCGGTCAAGCGCGTGCTTGACCGTGCGCGTGGCCAAGGTGTCTTGCCTGCCCCGCATTTGGTTCAGGGCTGGTTTGTCGAACCCATGGCCCCCCAAAGCGGTCCACTTTGGATATGGGGTGCAGGGCATGTCGGGCGGGCCTTGGTTGCTGTTCTGGCGCCGTTGCCTGCCGTTCAGATTACATGGGTGGATGTCGCGGTGGAGCGGTTTCCGGACTCCATTTCGGACGGAGTTATCGCCCTGCCCTGCGCCAACCCGGCGCGATTGGTGCCCCACGCACTGCGCGATGCAAAGCACCTGATCTTGACCTATTCGCACGCTCTGGATCTTGAGTTGTGCCATCGCCTGCTGAATCACGGCTTTGCCCGGGCGGGCGTCATTGGATCGGCAACCAAATGGGCGCGGTTCCGGTCCCGCCTGTCCGCGCTTGGTCACACAGCGGATCAGATTGCCCGGATCGACTGCCCCATAGGCGATCCATCGCTGGGCAAGCACCCGCAGGCCATTGCCATCGGCGTCGCGACCGCGTTTCTGCGCCAGACAGCCCAGAGCCGGACCGTCCGCCCCCTGCGACAGGAGTCAGCCCCATGACACGACCCGAATTGCTGCGCGTAGAGGGTGTGACAAAGGCCTACCCCGGTGTGGTGGCGAACAGTGATGTGTCATTTACGATTTCCGAAGGCGAGATCCACGCACTGTTGGGCGAAAACGGCGCTGGAAAATCGACACTGGTCAAGATGATCTATGGGCTGGTCAAACCGGACTCGGGCCAGATGACCCTGAACGGCAAAGCCTATACCCCACCCGAACCGCGCGCGGCGCGGGCAGCGGGCGTGGCGATGGTGTTCCAGCATTTCAGCCTGTTCGAAGCACTGAATGTGGCCGAGAACGTGGCTTTGGGCATGGAACGCCCCCCCGCCATGAGAGAACTTGCCAGCCGCATCCGATCGGTAAGCGAAGAATACGGCCTACCGCTGGACCCGTCCCGACTGGTGGGGGATCTGTCGGCAGGCGAACGGCAACGGGTGGAAATCATCCGCTGCCTTTTGCAAGACCCCAAGCTTCTGATCATGGACGAGCCGACCTCGGTCCTGACACCCCAAGAGGTGGCCATCCTGTTCCGCACCCTGCGGCAACTGTCCGCCGAAGGCACGGCGATCCTGTATATCAGCCACAAGCTCGAGGAGATCCGCACCCTATGCGATGAGGCCACGATCCTGCGACGCGGAAAGCTGGTCGCAACCTGCACCCCGCGCGAGCGGTCTGCACGCGAGATGGCGGAATTGATGGTCGGCGCAACCCTGACGCCGCCAGCGCGGGCCGGGGGCGCAAAAGGGGCAGTTGCGCTGGAGGTGGTCAACCTGTCGGTTGCCTCGCCGATAGCGTTCGGCACATCGCTGAAAACTGTGTCTTTCCGGGTGGCCAAGGGCGAGATTCTGGGGATCGCTGGGGTTGCCGGAAACGGACAGGACGAATTGTTGCTGGCGCTGTCGGGCGAGGTGCGTGCGGCGCGTGAGGCAGTCAGGATCGACGGCGTCGGCGTAGGCGACACTGGACCGAACCACAGGCGAGCCCTTGGCCTTGTCTCGGCACCCGAAGAACGGCTGGGCCATGCCGCGGCCCCGGACATGAGCCTGGTCGAGAATGCGCTGCTGTCCGGTGCGCTGCGCAAGCGGTTGACAAAGCGGGGTTTCATCGACTGGCACGCCACAGAAACATTTGCCACCGAAGTTATCCGGGATTTCGATGTGCGCACCCCCGGCCCCCACGTCGCAGCGCGGGCTCTCTCGGGTGGTAACTTGCAAAAATTCGTGGTTGGCCGCGAACTCAGTCAGACGCCGACCATCATCGTGATCAACCAGCCCACGTGGGGCGTCGATGCGGCTGCGGCCGCATCGATCCGGCAAGCCATCCTGGATCGAGCATCCGGCGGGGCGGCGGTGGTGGTGATTTCGCAGGATCTGGACGAACTTCTGGAAATTGCCGACAGCTTTGCCGCACTGAACGAGGGGCGATTGACGGTGCCCCGGCCGGTGGACGGACTGACGATAGAAGAGATCGGACTGATGATGGGGGGTGCCCATGGCATGGAGGTGGCACATCATGCCAACTGAGGCACAGGGGGCTGTCTGCCCCCTTGCGGCTGCGCCGCTCACCCCCGAGGATAGTTTCGCCAAGATAAAGGGGCGCCCGTATGCTCAGGCTTGAAAAGCGCCCGTCACCCAGTCGGTTCTGGCAGGGAATGACCCCGGTTCTGGCCGTATTTCTGACAATGATCGCTGGCGGACTGATGTTCGCGGCGCTTGGCAAGAACCCGTTTGAGGCCATCCGCACCATTTTCTGGGATCCGTTGTTCCATGCACAGTTCGCCAGCTATTCGCGGCCGCAGCTGCTGGTCAAGGCGGCACCGCTTGTCCTGATTGCGATCGGGCTGTCGCTGGGCTTTCGCGCCGGAATCTGGAATATCGGAGCCGAGGGACAGTATATCATGGGAGCTTTGTTCGGAGCTGGCGTGGGGCTGGCTTTTTACCCTGATGAGCACTGGTTCATTTTCCCACTGATGGTGATTGCGGGGGCGTTGGGCGGCTGGATCTGGGCGATGATCCCCGCGATCCTGAAGACCAGATTCAACACAAACGAAATCCTCGTCAGTCTGTTGATGGTGTATATTGCACAGAACATCCTGTCGTCGATGTCATTGGGTCTGCTGCGAAACCCGCAGGGTGGTGGATTTCCCGGCAGTCGCAACCTGTCGCAATATCCGGCGGCGTCAAACCCCGAACTGATCGCAGGAACAGGCATGCATTGGGGGGTGATTGCGGCCTTCATGGCAGTGATCGCGGCCTATATCCTGCTGCAGCGCCACATCCTTGGGTTTCACATCAAACTGGCAGGCCAGGCGCCGCGCGCCGCGCGCTTTGCCGGGGTGAACCCGACCGGACTGGTCTTGCTATGCATGGGCATATCTGGCGCGCTTGCAGGTTTGGCAGGCTTGTTCGAGGTGGCTGGGCCCGCAGGTCAAATCAGCATCGACTTCAACGTAGGCTATGGGTTTACAGCCATCATCGTGGCCTTTCTGGGCCGGCTGAACCCCATCGGCATCTTGCTTGCAGGGCTTCTGATGGCTTTGACCTACATCGGGGGTGAGTTGGCGCAGTTCATGCTTGGCCTGCCTGCCGCTGCCATCCAGGCATTTCAGGGCATGCTTCTGTTCTTCCTTCTGGCCGTGGATCTTTTGACCAACTACCGCATCCGCCTTGGCGTGAAACAGGAGGCAATCTGATGTTCGGAGGTATTGATCCGGGGCTGCTGATTGCGTCGCTGATGGTGGCTTCGGTGCCAATCATCCTTGCCGCCATCGGGGAATTGGTGGTGGAGCGCGCCGGGGTGCTGAACCTGGGGGTGGAGGGCATGATGATCATGGGTGCAGTCTGCGGCTTCATCATGGCAGTTCAGACCGGCAGCGCCGTCATGGGTTTCGTCGGTGGGGCATTGGGCGGGGCAGCACTGTCGTTGATATTTGCCCTGCTGACCCAAGTCTTGCTGGCCAACCAGGTGGCGTCAGGTCTTGCCCTGACGCTGTTCGGACTGGGGTTGTCATCGCTTCTGGGCCAAAGTTTCGTGGGGATCCGGCCCCCTGCCACCGGGTCGGTGCCGTTCGGGCCCTTGGCGGACATACCTTTTGTAGGCCGCGTGCTGTTCAGCCATGACTGGGTGGTGTATCTGTCGATCGGGTTGGTCGCCATTGCCTGGTGGGTGTTGAAGGCGACACGGCTGGGCCTCGTTTTGCGCGCGGTCGGGGAAAACCATGACGCCGCCCATGCGCTTGGCTACAAGGTGCGCAAGATCCGCGTTCTGGCCATTCTGTTCGGTGGCGCGATGGCGGGACTTGGCGGTGCCTACATCAGCCTTGTGCGCGTGCCTCAGTGGACCGATGGCATCACCTCAGGCGCCGGATGGATCGCACTGGCAATTGTCGTCTTTGCTGCGTGGCGTCCGTGGCGCGCGTTGGTCGGTGCCTATCTTTTTGGCGGCATCTCGGTGCTTCAGCTCAATCTACAGGCGGCGGGCGCCCGAATCCCGGTCGAATACTTGTCGATGTCGCCGTATCTGATAACCATCCTCGTGTTGGTCATCATGTCGTCTGGTCGCGGCAAGGCGGCGTTGAACGCACCGGGCAGCCTTGGCCAGAACTTCCACGCCTCGCATTGAGGCACAATTCAAACCGGGGCCGACAAACGGTCCTTAACAGGGAGACATCAATGAAACGCAGAACACTGCTTGCCACCGCCGCACTCGGCCTTGGGCTTGCCTTCGGCGGAGGAGCAAGCGCAGAGGGTGTGGACAAGGCCAAAGCCTGCTTTGTTTACGTCGGACCGATCGGCGATCTTGGCTGGACCTACCAGCACCATCAGGGCGCGCTGGCCGTGAAGGAAGCCTATGGCGACAAGGTTGAGATCGCCTGGCAAGAGAACGTGCCCGAGGGCGCGGACGCCGAACGCGTGTTGACGCAGATGGCATTGTCGGGCTGCAACATCATCTTCACCACATCGTTCGGCTACATGGACGCCACAAACGCCGTCGCCGCCAAATTCCCGAATGTGAAGTTTGAACACGCAACCGGTTACAAGCGCGATCAGCCGAACGTATCGACCTACAACGCCCGCTTTTATGAGGGTCGTGCCATTCAGGGCCATATCGCGGGCAAGATGACCAAATCAAACAAGATCGGATACATCGGGTCGTTCCCGATTCCCGAAGTGGTCATGGGGATCAACAGCTACTTCCTGCACGCCAAGAAAGTGAACCCGAACGTCGAGCTCACCGTTGTATGGGCCTTCACTTGGTTCGATCCGGCGAAAGAGGCTGATGCTGCCAAAGCCATGATCGAACAGGGCGTTGATGTGATCGCATCGCACACCGACTCGACCGCACCCTTGGCCGAAGCCGCGAAAGCAAATGGCGCCGTCATCGGCTTTGGTCAGGCGTCTGACATGGCCGACTACAAGCCCTCGCCTCGGGTATCGTCGATCATCGACAACTGGGCGCCCTATTATGTGAAACGAGTCGGCGCTCTGTTGGACGGAAGTTATGCGCAGACCGACAGTTGGGCAGGCATCCCGGAGGGCGAAGTGGAAATCGGTGAAATCACAGACGCCATTCCAGCCGAGTTGAAGGCCGAAGCCGAAGCGATGCGCGACGCAATTGCCGCTGGCACATACCACCCCTTCACCGGACCGATCAAAAAGCAGGACGGAAGTGAGTGGCTGGCCGAGGGCGCAACGGCACCCGACGGGGACCTGCTCGGCATGAACTTCTATGTTGAAGGTATCACCGGAGAGATTCCAAGGTGATTTAAAGCACCGTAACTTTAACCAAAGGCCCGCGAAAGCGGGCCTTTTTCTGTGGGTGGCGGCACTCTGTCGCAAGATCAAATCAATTATACAGATTTATATTTATATATGTATACTCAAAACAGGAAATGCAGGAGGAGTCTGTCATGGCGCATGTCGTCATTCTGGGGGCCGGTCTTGGCGGCGCCATCATGGCCTACGAAGTCAAGGAAAAACTGGGCAAGGGGGACACGATAACGGTCGTTACGAAAGACCCGACCTACCACTTTGTGCCATCGAACCCCTGGGTGGCAGTCGGGTGGCGCAAACGCGATGATGTCACCATCGATCTTGCACCCCCGATGAAGAAAAAGGGGATCAATTTTATTCCTGTGGCTGCGGAAAAACTTCTTCCCGAGGAGAACCGGATCCAGTTAGTGAACGGCGACTCGGTCAGCTATGATTACCTTGTCATCGCGACGGGTCCTGAACTTGCCTTTGACGAGATCCCCGGCTTTGGTCCACATGGTGGCCACACGCAATCGGTCTGCCATATCGACCACGCCGAGCAGGCAAAAGAGGTGTTTGAGGCTCTTTTGAAAAACCCCGGCCCGGTCATCATTGGTGCGGCGCAGGGGGCAAGTTGCTTCGGTCCGGCGTATGAATTCCTGTTCATTCTGGAAACTGCCCTGCGTCGTGCAAAGATCCGCGATCAGGTGCCAATGACGTTTGTCACATCGGAACCCTACATTGGGCATCTGGGGCTGGACGGCGTGGGCGACACCAAGGGGCTGCTCGAATCCGAGATGCGCGCCAAGCACATCAAGTGGATCACGTCGGCAAAGGTGAAAAAGGTCGAACCCGGCGTGATGACGGTCGAGGAGATCGCGGATGACGGCACATCAAAAGGGGAACGCGACCTGCCCTTTGCATTTTCCATGATGCTGCCTGCGTTCCGGGGGATCAAACCGGTATCCGGAATCGACGGTCTGTCAAACCCGCGCGGGTTTACCATCGTGGACAAGCACCAGCGCAACCCGAAATTCCCCAACATCTTTGCTGTCGGCGTCTGCGTGGCCATCCCTCCGATGGGGCCAACACCGGTCCCGGTTGGCGTGCCAAAAACCGGCTTCATGATCGAGTCCATGGTCACCGCCACGGCCCACAACATCGGAAATCTGGTCAAGGGGCAGGAACCCGATCAGGTCGGGTCGTGGAATGCCATCTGTCTGGCCGATTTTGGCGATGGGGGCATCGCTTTTGTGGCCCAACCGCAGATCCCGCCACGCAACGTCAACTGGTCATCCGAAGGGAAATGGGTGCATCTGGCCAAGGTCGGGTTCGAAAAATACTTCATGCGCAAGCTGAAGAAGGGCGAATCCGAACCGTTTTATGAAAGCCTCGCGCTCAAGGTCATGGGCATCGACAAGCTGAAAGCCGTCAAGAAAGGCTGACCGCAAACAAGGATGTTGGTGGATTGCATCTGCCCTCTGCAACAGGCAGTGTCGCCTGAAATGTGCGGGCAGGGGGCGGATGTGGACGCAGATATTGTGATCGTTGGCGGCGGAATCGCCGGTGTTTCGGCGGCGGCCCGACTTGCCCCCTATGCGTCGGTCCTGTTGCTGGAATCCGAGACGAACCTTGCGCACCACGCCTCCAGCCGCTCTGCCGCGCTTTACGAACCGCGCTATGGCAGCCCGGCGGTGGTTGAACTGTCATTTGCATCGGGGCCGTTCTTCCGGGAGGCTGACGGAATTCTGTCACCGCGAGGTCTGTTGATGGTGGGCAAACCGGGTGACACGGCCGCCTTTGCGACGGAATCTGCTGCCATGCATCTACAGGCCATTTCCCTGACCGAAGCCCGCGACATGGTGCCCACCCTGAACCCCGAGACGTTGGCGATGGCCGCTTTTTCGCCCGAGGCATGGGATATCGACACCGATCTGCTGATCCAGGGCTTTGTCCGGCAGGCCCGCGCGCACGGTGCTGTCCTGCAAGGCTCCAGTCCCGTCACTGCCATCCACCACTCCGCTGGCCAATGGCACTTGACCATCCCGGAAGGCGTGGTCACCGGGCGTATTCTTGTCAACGCCGCCGGGGCTTGGGTAGACACCGTGGCCCAAATGGCAGGCGTGCGGCCCTTGGGTTTTACGCCGTACCGCCGATCGATGGCGCGGATCCCGGCGCCGGACGGGATGGACGTCACCCGCTGGCCGATGATGTTTGGTGCGGGCGAAGCGTGGTACGCCAAACCAGACGCTGGCGCGCTGATCGTGTCACCTGCCGAAGAACACGCGACAGAACCGCACGACGCTTGGGCCGACGACATGGTGCTGGCCGAAGGTCTGGCGCGCTATGAAGAAATGGTCACAACTCCAGTGACGCGGTTATTGTCAAACTGGGCGGGTCTGCGAACGTTTGCACCGGACAGGACGCTTGTGATTGGCCCGGATCACACCCAACCAGCCTTTTTCTGGCTGGCAGGCCAAGGCGGCCAAGGCTTCCAGTCTTGCCCTGCCGCCAGCCAACTGACCGCCGATCTGATCCTCGGGCGCCCAGTGGAAGTGTCACAGCACTTGGTCGCGGCGGTATCACCGCATCGGTTCACTTAAATATTGCGTATTTTGAATGTGAATTGACGCACATCAAGGCTGGGCTGCCGGGCGCGGGTCATACAATACAGACAAGCGAACTGGAGGCGACATGGATTACAAAGCCAAGATCACCGAAATGCGCGGTGAATTGCGCAGTATGAACAAGTTGATCCCGCACACGACTGGGGCATTCGGTGAGTTGTCCAAAGCGGTCAAAGAGATCGGGCCACTTTCGGCAAAAGAAAAGGAATACATCGCCCTCGCCATCGCGATTTCTCAGCGGTGCGAGCCTTGCGTAAACTTCCACGTCGAAGCGCTGATGAAAGCCGGGGCCTCGCGCGAAGAATTGGGCGACGTGCTGGGCATGAGCATCCAGATGGGAGGCGGCCCTGCGTTGATGTATGCAGCCCATGCGCTTGCCTGCTGGGACGAACTGGCAATGCCGAGACCCTGAATTTCAAACGACGGAAACTCATGGGTTTATCGTTAAGATATATATGAATATGATATCGGAAGCTGACAATGAAATCTCCCACACTCACCCTTGCGACCCTCGCCATTCTGATGACCGCGCCCGCTTTCGCGCAGCAAGGAACGCCTGGGGCGCATATGATTGAACAATGGGATGCGAATGCCGATGGTCAGGTGACGCTGGAAGAAGCAACGACCAAGCGCGGCGAAGTGTTCTACATGTTCGACACCAATACCGATGGGTCTTTGTCTGCCGAAGACTGGGCCGGCGTGGCGCAGCAAATGGCAGACGAAATGGGCGCCAAAGGCATGGGCGGCGGCATGGGGTACGGGAACGGTCCGGGGGCCATCATGCACGAAGCCATGACCCCGGCTTTCAACGACGCAGATGGCGATGGTGTGGTCACCGAAGCCGAATTCACCGCCGCGACGAAAAAGCTGTTTCCAATGCTCGACCGCAATGCGGATGGAGTTCTGACAACGGCCGATTTCGGCCGCTGACGCTTCGGCACGTTACATTTCCTCGGGTGACAGGGTGTCGGTTTTCCGGCACCCTGCGCTCATGAGATCGATCTTTGCCCTTTGTACCGTCGTGACCCTTGCTGCATGTGGCGGACCCGTCGCCCCAGTCAGGAATTCCAGCCCACCCGCTGTGGCGGGCTTCGTCACCGCCCCCAACTTCGGCGATGCAAATCCTCATGCGTGGTCTGGGCGGTCCCCCGCCAGCTATCCGGTGCACGGGATCGACACGTCGCGCTGGAACGGCACCATCGATTGGCGCACTGCCCGCGTCAACGGCGTCAATTTCGGTTTCCTGAAAGCCACAGAAGGTGGCGATATCCTTGACCCGGAATTTTTGCCGAATTGGCGCGCGGCGCGGGCCGCGGGCGTTCCCGTCGGGGCTTACCATTTCTGGTATCACTGCCGCCCCGCGGCAGAACAAGCACGTTGGTTCATTCGCCATGTGCCACGGTCACCCGGCGCCCTGCCACCTGTACTTGATATGGAATGGACGCCATTTTCACCGACCTGCACCCAGCGCCCGCCGCCGCAAACCGTTCGCGCCGAGGCCAAGATCTTCCTTGACCTGCTGGAAGCCCACTACGGCCAACGCCCGATCATCTATTCTGCACCCGATTTCTTTGAAGCCAATGAGATGTGGCGACTGGGGAACTATGACTTCTGGCTTCGCTCGGTTGCGGGACACCCACGCGACATCTACGCGGGCAGGCACTGGACCTTCTGGCAATATACAGGAACCGGTCTGGTGCCGGGCGCGCGTGGCAAGACCGATATCAACGCCTTTGCCGGATCACCGCAGGAATGGCGGGCTTGGCTCGCCACGCGCTCCCGTCCTTGAGAGGTGGCTCAATGCCGTGCAGTCTTGGGGCTCTGCCCCAAACCCCGGGATATTTACGAACAGATGAAACTGGTCAGGGCCTCATCTGTTCGTAAATATCCCGGGGGTCCGGGAGCTGGCCCCCGGTCACGGCTTCAGCCATCCAAGCGGATGCGGGCGTTTGACGGGTCGAACGGGCTGTCCTCGACCACTACCGCGTCCCATTCCTGCCGCAACATCTTGACCTTCAGTCGGGTGCCAACCTCGGCCAGATCGGGGCGGACGTAACCCATGCCGATCTGCTTTCCAAATGCCACGGAATACCCACCCGACGTCAGACGCCCAACCTTTTCGCCATTCAACAGCAGCGCCTCTTTGCCCCATGGGTCCGTATCATCGGGCCCGTCGATCAGCAGCGTGCAGCATTTTGACCGGATACCGGTGGCCAGCATAGCCGCCTTGCCCTGAAACTCTTTCGACAGATCCACGAACCGGTCCAGCGCGGCCTCAAGCGGGGTGGCGTCACGGCCCAACTCGTTGCCAAAGGCGCGGTAAGATTTTTCCTGCCGCAGCCAGTTTTGCGCCCGGGCTCCGACCAGCTTCATCCCGTGCTTCTTACCCGCTTTCAACAGCAGATCCCACAGGTGGCGCTGCATTTCGATCGGGTGGTGCAATTCCCAGCCCAACTCGCCGGTATAGGCCACACGGATGGCACGCACTGGCACCATGCCAAGTTCGATGGGGCGGTACGAAAGCCACGGAAAACGCTTGTTCGACAACACGGTGTCGGGGTTTGCATCCTTGACGATTTCGGCCAGGATCTTGCGGGCGTTTGGACCCGCAAGCGCGAAGACACCCCATTGCGTGGTGACATCGTGTATGTCGATATGACCGAATTCGGGGGCCTTGTCCTCGGCACATTTGCGCAGATAGTCGGCGTCGTAATCGGTCCATGCGCCAGCGGACACCAGATAGTAGTCATCCTGCGCCAGACGAACGATGGTGTATTCGGTGCGTGTCGTGCCGGTGGGCGTCAGCGCATAGGTCAGGTTGATACGGCCCACTGCGGGCAGCTTGTTGCAGGTGAACCAGTCCAGAAACTGGGTCGCCCCGGGCCCGCGCACAAGATGCTTGGTAAAGGCGGTGGCGTCGATCAGGCCGGCGGTTTCACGGATAGCCTTGGCCTCATCCACCGCGTATTGCCACCATGCGCCGCGCCGAAAAGACCGGGAGGTGTGGTCAAAATCCGCGGGCGCGTCCTTGGCGCCGTAGTAGATCGGACGTTCCCAGCCGTTCACCTGCCCGAATTGCGCGCCAAGCGCCTTCTGCCGGTCATAGACGGGTGCCGTGCGCAAGGGACGGCAGGCTTCGCGTTCCTCATCCGGGTGGTGCAGGACAAAGACATGCTCGTAACATTCTTCATTCTTGCGCGCGGCATATTCGGTTGTCATCCACTGGCCATAGCGGCGTGGATCAAGGCTGGCCATATCAATCTCGGCCTCGCCTTCCGTCATCAGTTGGGCAAGGTAATGGCCAGTGCCACCCGCAGCGGTGATGCCGAAACTGAACCCTTCGGCGATCCACATGTTGCGCAGGCCGGGAACCGGACCGACCAGTGGGTTGCCATCGGGGGTATAGCAGATCGGGCCGTTGAAATCATCCTTCAGACCCACCGTTTCCGAACTCGGCAGTCGGTGGATCATCGACATGTATTCCGTTTCGATCCGCTCAAGATCCAGCGGGAACAGATCGGCGCGGAACGAGTCCGGCACATCATACAAGAACCGCGCCGGGGCATTGCGCTCATATGGGCCAAGGATCCAGCCTCCGCGTTCCTCGCGCACATACCATTTGGCATCAGCATCGCGCAGCACGGGGTGCTGATCGTTGGTCTTGCGCCATGCCACCAGCGCAGGATCAGGCTCGGTCACGATATATTGGTGTTCCACCGGGATTGCCGGGATCTTGACACCCAAAAGCCGCGCGGTGCGCTGCGCATGGTTGCCGGTAGCGGTCACCACATGTTCGGCCCGGATCTCGAACGTCTCGTCGCTGGCCACAAGGTTGCCCCCCTGCTCAACCATGCGCGCGCAGGTCACAATCCATTCCGACCCGGCCCATTTGTAGCCATTGACCTGTATCCGCCGCTCGATCGTCGCACCCAACTGCCGCGCCCCCTTGGCCATCGCCTGCGTCACGTCGGCCGGGTTTATATAGCCGTCCTGCGGGTGATACAGCGCGCCGACAAGATCATCGGTCCGCAGCAGGGGCCACCGGTCTTTCATCTGCGCCGGTGTCAGGAATTCGTGATAGACACCTGCGGTTTCGGCCACAGACGAATACAGCATGTATTCGTCCATCCGTTCCCTACACTGTGCCATACGCAGATTGCCAACCACATAGAAGCCTGGGTTCAGGCCGGTTTCCGCCTCCAACCCCTTGTAAAAATCGACCGAGTATTTGTGGATATGTGTGGTCGCATAGGACATATTGAACAGCGGCAACAATCCCGCCGCGTGCCAGGTTGACCCCGCCGTCAACTCGTCGCGTTCCACCAGCATCGTGTCCCAGCCCGCCTTGGCAAGATGATAGGCAATGCCGTTCCCAACGGCACCACCGCCTACGACAAGGGCTTTGACATGGGTTTTCATGGCGGGAGGTCTCCAAACAAGGACATTGGCAATCGGTTTGCGCCATCAATGCCTGATCAGAGGGTGAACGGGCAAGATCATCCGACCTTTGGCAGACGAAAACGACATGACCAACCGCAGCACATCACACCCGGCGCAAGACAGAACACCACGCAGCGCGCTGACGGCTAAGAAACTGCACTGGTTCCATCTGAAGGCGAAAATAAACCACCCCCAATTTTCGGAACCCAAGCCACCAGAGCGGGTTGTCTCGCCATACAAGGCGAGGATGGGTCAAACACCCACCACGTCAGATCCACGAACAGGAGACGACCATGAAAAAGCTTTTTGGAACATCTGCACTCGTCATGGCACTGGCTTTGCCAGCCTTGGCGCAAGACGCCACCGCCCCGGCTGCCCCGATGGGCAAGGCGACCATGACCTCGCCCTATCTTGAGGGCGTTGAACGTGGCGTGCGCGCCTCGGACTTCATCGGCAAGCGTGTTTATGTGACCGAGCAGGACACGTCTGCACTGTCCCTTGATGCGATTGCAGCCGCAGACACCAATTGGGACGATGCCGGCGAGATTTCCGACCTGATCATCTCGCTCAATGGCGATGCCGAAGCGGTTCTGGTTGATTTTGGTGGCTTCCTTGGAATTGGCGAAAAGACTGTGGCTCTGTCGATGGCAAGCCTGGTGATGGTCCCGGACTCGAACAGCCCGGATGATTACTTCATCGTGTTCCATGGCAACAAGGATCAGCTGCAATCTGCACCGCAGTTCAACCCGGACATGGTGTTTGCCGCCCCGGATGCGACGATGACCACCGCTGGAAACACCATGGCTGACGGCGTGACCGCCACCGGTAACGCAACGGCGAATACGGCCGCAGCGGGTGCAGGTTCTGACGACCGTGCCATGGATGAAACCGTAGATCTGGCATTGATGGCTGATTCCGATCTGATCGGAAAACGGGTCTATGGCCTTAACAACGAAGACGTCGGCGAAATCAGCGCCATCAAGTTGGGTGCCGACAGCAAGATCATGGGCGCTGTGGTCGATGTCGGCGGCTTCCTTGGAATGGGCGAAAAGCGGGTCGCCCTTGACTCGAGCATGCTGCGTATGGTGCGCGATACCGACGGCTCAGGAACCCATTTCCGCGTGTCGATGACAAAGGAGCAACTCGAAACCTTGCCGACCTACGAAAACTGATCCTGATACTGGATAGTTAAAATAGGGCGGATTGGCGAATGCCGGTCCGCCCTATTGCGTGTCAAGGCGTCATCCGGCGGCCAAAGGCCGTCGTTGCGGCGAAGATCAGGGCCGCCACCACAATGATCGACGGTCCGGCTGGCGTGTCTTGCCAGAGGGAAAGCTGCAACCCACCCAAGGCCGACACCGCTCCGATCAGAATTGCCAAACCCGCCATGGTCTCGGGCGTTCGCGACAGCCCACGCGCTGCCGCTGCTGGCACGATCAGCATGGCAGCGATCAACAAAGCCCCCACCACCTTGATGGCCACCGCCACAACAATGGCCAGGGCCACGGTCAACACCAGCCGCTCATGATTCGGGTTCACACCACTGGCATGGGCCAGATCTTCGCTGAGCGTTGCGGTCAATAATGCCTGCCATCGCCACGCAAGCAGCACCAGAACGCCTAACGCCCCGCCCCAGACAAAGGTCAGATCAGTGCGGCTAACCGCCAAAATATCGCCAAACAGCCAAGCTGAAAGGTCCGTGCGCACACCGGGTACGAAAGAAACAGCCACCAGACCAAAGGCCAGCGCCGAATGGGCCAACACGCCCAGCGTGGTATCCATGGCCCATCCCTTTGCAGCCAGCGTTGCCACGGTGATTGCCATCGCCAATGCCACCACCAGAATGCCAAACCCAACCGGCAGATCTGTTGCCAGCGCCAAGGCCACCCCCAGAATGGCCGCATGCGCAGTGGCATCACCGAAATAGGCCATCCGCCGCCACACCACGAAAGACCCCAATGGCCCCGTGGCCAATGACAAACCAACCCCGGCCAAGGCAGCCCGCATCAGAAAGTCGTCAAGCATGATCATGCTCGTAAGGGTGGTCATGCGGTTCGGTATGATCGTGGTCATGGACGTGCTGATAAAGCGCCAGCGCACCTTTTGTGCCCAGACCGAACAACGCCCGGTATTCAGGGGCCGAGGACACGACATTCGGCGCGCCTTCGCAACAGACATGGCCGTTCAGACAGATCACCCGGTCACTGGCCGCCATCACCACATGCAGGTCATGGCTGACCATCAGAACCGCGACACCACTTGCACCCCGCACCGTTTCGATCAACCGGTAGAACCCTGCCTCGCCGGGTTGGTCCAACCCCTGTGTCGGCTCGTCCAGCACCAGTATCTGCGGATCCGACAGCAAGGCGCGGGCCAGCAAGACCCGCTGCAATTGCCCGCCCGACAGCCCTACCATCTGCGAAAGCTCCACCCCCGGCACACCCACTCGCTCCAGCGCCGCCGTCGCCGCCGCGTCGCTGACCCGCTTGGGTAGCGACAGAAACCGCCGCACGGTCAATGGCAGGCTGCGGTCCAACGCCAGACGCTGCGGCACATATCCGATGCGCAAGCCGGCCTGCCGGGTCACACGACCCTCTTGCACGGGAACAATGCCTAACAGCGCCCGGATCAGCGTGGACTTTCCCGAACCGTTCGGACCGACAATGGTGACGATCTCGCCCGCCTGCACCGCCATGGACACGTCATGCAAAACTTCTGCTCCGTCAAAGCGTACGCAAATATGTTCGGCCCGGATCAAGTCCATCACGCGGCCTTCCGGCAGATCGGGCACAGGCCGAGCGCTTCGATGTTCGACCTTTCGATCGCGAAGCCAATCGCCGCCGCGGCGTCGTCCAGTGCTGCGCGGACCGGCGCTGCGGGGGCCTCGGCCACACCATCGCAGGACCGGCAAATCAGAAATGCAGGCGCATGCGCTTCGCCCGGATGCATACAGGCGGCAAAGGCATTCAAGCGACGGATGCGATGGGCAAAGCCCTGATCGACCAGAAATTCAAGTGCGCGATAAGCCACCGGAGGCTGATTTCCGAAACCATCCGCCGCCAGCCGTTGTAGCACATCATAGGCCCCCATCGCCTTGTGATTTTCCAGCAAGATTTCCAACACCCGTCTGCGCACCGGTGTCAGACGGGCACCGGATGCGGTTGCCAGCGCCTCGGCCCGGGCCAGAACATCTGCGGCACAATGACCGTGGTCATGCACGGCAAAGGCCAGATCAGGCGCGGCGCAACCGGGACAGTCGTGATCGGGATGGTCATGGGGCATGGCGGGCTCCCGCAGGATTGACTTGTTATAATATAACATACATAAGGCATACGGAGACGAACAGAAAGGCCTTTTTGATGCGTTATATCATATCCCTGCTCTTGACCAGTACGGCCCTTCCAGCCCTCGCCGAGGTTCCCCGCGTGGTGACTGACATTCTGCCGGTCTATGCGATCACAGCGCAGGTCATGGGCGATCTGGGTCAGCCGGAGTTGTTGCTGGACCGCGGCGCAAATGCCCACAACTATCAGATGCGCCCAAGTCAGGCCGCGATCCTTGCCGATGCCGATCTGGTGATCTGGATTGGGCCAGAGATGACCCCCTGGATGGACCGTGCACTGGTCGGGCTGTCGCCCGATGTGCCACGCCTTGGGCTGTTGTCGGCCAAGGCCACCTATCGCCGCGAATTCGGGGATGCCAGCGCGCATGATCATGGCGATGACGACCATGACCACACCGAAGAAGCGCAGGCCGACAACCACGCGGACAACGACGGCGACGACCACGAAGATCATCCCCATACCGGGTTGGACCCCCACGCCTGGCTGGATCCGGCCAATGCGCGGGTCTGGGCTGGCGTGATTGCGGCAGAACTGTCGCGGCTGGACCCTGCAAATGCAGCCACCTATGCAGCCAATGCGACGGAAGCACAGGCACGTGTGGATGCGCTGGATGCCGAACTTGCAACGATGCTCGCACCGGTCACGGGCAAGCCCTTTGTGGTCTATCACGACGCCTACGGATATTTCGCCAGCCATTTTGGGCTGACGCTGTTGGGCTCCGTATCACTGGGCGATGCCAGTTCGCCAGGTGCCGCGCGGGTGCGGGACTTGGCACAAAAGGTCGCGGATGGTGGCGCTTTGTGCCTGTTCCCCGAAGCACAGCACGACCCTGCCCTGATCAAGCAAATGGCTGATGGTACGGCGGCCCGGATCGGCGCGGCGCTGGACCCGTCGGGCAGTACGCTGGATCCCGGTCCCGATGCCTATGACACGCTGATGCGGGCATTGGCAGCCAATATCATGGCCTGCCTCAACGGCTGATCGGATGGATCAAGACCACAGGGGCGGGGTTTGCACCCGCTCCTGTGGCGCGGCGGACTCAGCCCTCGACCCCACCCAGACCTGCGGCACGGAACCAGCGTATGATGGCAAGTCGTTCCTCAGGTTCCATGTAGCTCAGGTTTCCCGGTGGCATGGCGTGGCTTATGCCCGCCTGCAGGTAGATTCGCCGCGCCGCATGGGCGATCTGCGCCTCGGTTTCCAGGATAACACCCTTGGGGGCCCAAAGCATCCCGTCCCACGCAGGTTCTGCAGCATGACACATGCTGCACCGCCCCTGCACGATCCCGACCACGTCCTCGAACCCGGCAGCCGAAGCATGTTGCAGGGCCGCGCCTGACAAAGCCGCATCGGCCTGCGGCACACTGCGCATCGGCGCCGTTGAAAGCCATGCGATCAGCAGGAACAGGATGGCGGTTACGCCCCATGTCCAATGCGGGCTGCCTTTGCGCGCGTGCTTGGTGTTGAACCAATGGCGAATGGTGACACCCATCAGGAAGACCAGCGATGCAATAATCCAGTTGTATTGCGTGGCAAAAATCAACGGATAGTGGTTGGACAGCATCAGGAAAATCACCGGAAGCGTCAGGTAGTTGTTATGCGTGCTGCGCTGCTTGGCGATCTTGCCGTATTTGGCATCCGGCGTGCGACCAGCTTTCAGGTCGGCCACAACTATGCGCTGGTTCGGCATGATAATCATGAACACATTCGCACTCATGATCGTGGCCGTAAACGCACCAAGGTGCAGCAAGGCTGCGCGACCCGAAAACACCTGCGTATAGAACCATGACATGGCAACCAGCACCACGAACAGCGCCACCATCAGCACGGTCTGGTCGGCGTTGACGAACACCCGGCACAGAGTGTTGTAAACCAGCCAGCCAAAGGCAAGTGAGGCCAGAGAGATTGCCACAGCTTGCCACACGGCGAGGTCCATCACCTGCGGGTCGATCAGGAACAACTCGGCCCCGAGGTAATAGACCAGCACCAGCATGGCAAATCCTGACAACCAGGTGGCATAGCTTTCCCATTTGAACCACGTCAGATGCTCGGGCATCATTTCAGGGGCCACCAGATACTTCTGGATGTGATAGAACCCGCCGCCGTGCACCTGCCATTCTTCCCCATGCGCCAAGGGCGGCAGGCTGGGGGTCTTTCGCAGCCCAAGGTCCAGCGCCACAAAATAGAACGATGATCCTATCCAAGCGATTGCTGTGATCACATGCAGCCAGCGTACGCCGATCTCAACCCATTCCCACATAACGGCCAGATCATACATCGTGCGCTCTCCCTGCTTGCTGTTCTGCGAACGCTATACCGCTGTGGTATCTTCTGTTAATCCTGTGAAATACCGGATCACTTTCAAGACATACTGTATAATTGGATGTGCTCAGATGTCCTACGTCAACACCATCCGAATGTTCGTCCGTGTCTATGAATTGGGCAGCATGAGTGCAGCCGCCCGCGATCAGCGGACCTCGCCCGCTGTTGCCTCGGCACGAATCCTCGAACTGGAAAAACATCTGGGCGTGCGGCTGTTCAACCGCACGACGCGCAGCCTGCAACCAACTGAAAACGGGCGGATTTTCTACGAAGGCGCAGTTCGCGTGCTTGAGGCGATCACGGATGCAGAATCCGCCGTGATGGATGTCACGCAGAACCCGCGCGGCACCATCTTTGTGGCGGCCCCGCTTGGGATCGGCCGAAGGTTCATCGCGCCCCATGTGCCCGCCTTCAAGGATCTGTATCCGCAGATCGACGTTCGCCTGCGCCTGTCGGACCGGGTCATTGATGTGGTCAGCGAAGGGATAGACGTGGCCTTCCATCTGGGCATCCTCGAAGACAGCACCCTGAAGGTTCGCCTTGTCGCGGATTGCCAGCGCATCCTGTGTGCCGCGCCCGACTATATCGCACGGCGCGGAATGCCAGAGGACGGCGCGGCCTTGGTGCGCGACCGGCACGACTGTCTGAACCTGCGCTTTCCGGGTGCAAAGGAATTTCAATGGACGCTGATCACCCCCGAAGGCCCGCGCCGGTTTGAAATTTCGGGACCGTTTGAATCCGATGACGGCGACGTGCTGACCCAATGGGCCCTGACCGGGCGTGGCATCGTCATGAAGCCCACGTTCGAGGTGGCCGATCACTTGCGGTCCGGCGCTCTGGTTCCGGTGGCAACGGCGACGCCTGCTTTACCGGTGCAATTGTCCAGCCTAAGCCAGCACCGCCGCCTGAAAGACCCCAAGGTGCGCTTGTTCACCGACTATATGGCCGCCCGGATCAAGGAAGAAATGCGCCGCGCCATCGATGGCTAACAAAATCTCCCCAAGCCGGGCTGTGGCTTGGGGACGTCGTCCATCGGACGCTTACTGGATTTGCTGGCCATTCACGAAGATCGATCCGCCTTCCTTGGCCTCGATCTTCGATGTCAGGACATCATCGCCTTCCGGCTTTCCGAACATCGCCATCATCATCCGCGCGCCCATAGCGTCGTCTTGCGTGATCACACCCATGGCAATCAGCCCATCGATCAGCTTATTGGCACCTTCAAGACGCACATCGGCAGTGCCAATCGGCATCGGAGGCCCCCCCATCTCGACCATTGAATTGTCGAAGGTGAAAGCCCCGGTCCCAGTTGCCGCAGCACCCAGCGCCTTGATTGCAAGAGTGCGGATATCCAGAGATTGCAGTTCCGGGACCGATTGCGGCGGAGTGCCCGCTTCGCTGGACGCCATCATGTCCAACGCATCAAACTTGGCCAGCCCCCCCAAATCCAGAGTGACATCCAGCGGGTCATGGGTCAGAGCGCCCGACGCATCAATCATAGCCCAAGCCGTATCGTCAAGGACTAGATTTCCGATATCAATCTGGAGCCCATATTGCCCGGACTGCTCTGAAGCCACAATCGGCATCGAGAACCCCATGCCAAACTTGTCCATAGACGCATTGACGGGCATAGGCACCATGGGTGGCCGCGAGGTCAGGGCCAATCCGTCAACGCTGGTGCTGACGTCAAACGTGTCGGCATTTGCCACGACGGTCGTTGTTCCCGGCTCTGCCGAAAACACTAAACTCATCGGCATCATCGGGTTGTTGTCAACCAGTTCGCCCTTCGAGGCGCCTTGCGTCGCTTCGATGGACAGGCCAAGACCCGCGCGAACCGCGTCCAGAAACGCCGAAGTGCGTTGCAGCGACATCAGATCAATGCCCTCGGGCAGCGTGATTTCGCCCGACACCACAACATCGGCCGTATCGCTGATCTGGGCGCTGTCCATGCCCAATGCCGCATCTGTTTGCTTGATGTCATAGACCAGCCGGTCGGCAGACATCTCTACGCCCAAGACATCCTTGCCACGCGTGTAGCGTCCCCCAATGGACGTAAGGTCGAACGTTCCCAGAAAACTTTTCGCTGTATTGCCAGCGCCTTCTGCCGAATCGACCGTGATCTTCAGGCCATCGGCGTCCAGCCCATAGCCAAGGCCCCCTATATCCTCGAATACACTGACCGACAATTCCTGATGCGACACGCCGATCTTGGCAGGACCGGTGTTCTCGACTTTGATCTCACCTGGAAAGAAGGCCACGCTGCCATCGTCCTGCTCGACGATCGATACTTCGGAAATCGTGGCAATCGCCGCTTTTCCTGCGGGTGCGATGGTTACACCGTTCAGCGTCAGCTCACCGTCACCGGTCACTTCCGTTGCGACGGAAATCGTCATCCCGTTCGTCGCTGCAGTGCCCTGCAGGTCGGCCCAGGCCTGACCTGCCGTCAATGCGGCCTGCGCGGTTCCGCACATCAAAAACGCCATCACCGGCGCCGTCATCAAAACCTTGCTCCGAAACATGCCGCTCTCCCAGCCAAGCACCTGAAATACGTCGCATAGCAAACCGCTTAATTGCGGCAAGTGCAAGGCCAGCGTTTGACGATCCTGGTCAGCTTCCGCGATACGTCGAATAGGCAAATGGCGAAATCAGTAAGGGCACATGATAATGCTGGGACGCATCCGGAACGCCAAACCGGATCGGAATTTCATTCAAAAACAAAATGTCTGCGGTCTGCTGCCCGCTGGACCGCAGGTAGTCACCGGCGAAGAACACCAACTCATAGCTGCCTGTCTTCAAAGCATCACCCATCAGCAACGGTGCATCGGTTCTCCCATCAGCGTTGGTCACGACCTCGGCAATCTTTTTGTGGGAATTGCCCGTGATCCGATAGAGCCAGATTTTTACGCCCGCCGCCGGCTTTCCAAGCGCCGTGTCCAGCACATGCGTCGAAAGTTTTCCCATTGCTCATTCCTTCGTCGATTATGCTTCGCACTACAGCACGAATTGCCTGTCAGCGCGACTGTATGGCAATGCGAAATCTCTTTCGTGAATTTATTGAAAAAAACCGGCCCAATTCGGGCTTACTGTAAGGAAACGCTTGAAAGTGAGGCTTCCCGGTGAACCGATACCCTCGTGACTTCCGCGGCCACGGCCCAAACGCCCCGAACGCCCAATGGCCGGGCGGGGCGAACATCGCCATTTCCATCGTGCTGAACTACGAAGAAGGTGGCGAAAACAACCTGTTGCACGGGGATGCCCAGTCCGAAGCGTTCCTGTCCGACATTGCCGGGGCAGCGCCCTGGACAGGGATGCGGCATTGGAACATGGAATCGATCTATGAATACGGTGCGCGCGCAGGCTTCTGGCGTTTGCATCGCCTGTTCACCGAACGCGCCATTCCCGTCACAATCTACGGCGTCACCACAGCTTTGGCCCGCAATCCCGAACAGGTTGCTGCGATGGCGGGGGCAGGTTGGGAAATTGCCAGCCACGGTCTGAAGTGGGTCGATCATCGTGACATGTCCGAGGCCGAAGAGCGCGCGCAGATCGCAGAGTCCTTCCGCCTTCACGAAGAAGTCACAGGTCAGCCGCCGCAGGGCTGGTATACGGGCCGCTGCTCGATGAACACTGTGCGTCTGACGGCTGAAACCCGCAAACTGGCGTGGATCTCTGACACCTACGACGATGATCTGCCTTATTGGCTGGAAGTTGGCGACCATGACCAACTGGTGATCCCCTACACGCTCGAAGCAAACGACATGCGTTTTGCCACGGCCCCGGGCTACATCACCGGCGAGCAGTTTTTCCAGTACCTGAAAGACAGCTTTGACACCCTCTATGCCGAAGGTCGGGCCGGACATGCCAAGATGTTTTCAATCGGGCTGCACAACCGGCTGATCGGTCGGCCCGGAAAGATAGCAGGCCTGAAGCGGTTTCTCGACTACGCGCAAGGCCATGACGGCGTCTGGTTCCCGCGCCGCATCGACATTGCACGGCATTGGGCAAAGACCCATCCGCACAAACGCCTCGAACGCCCCAGCCAAATGACACGTGATCGCTTTGTCGCCCGCTTTGGGGGGGTCTTCGAACACTCGCCATGGATCGCCGAGCGTGCCTTTGAACTGGAGCTTGGTCCCGCGCATGACTGCGCCACCGGCCTACACAGCGCTTTGGCGCGCATGTTCCGCTCTGCCACGGCGCAAGAACGCCTCGGCGTCCTTGCCGCCCACCCCGACCTTGCAGGCAAACTCGCCGCCGCCAAGCGGCTGACACCTGACTCCACAGCCGAACAGGCCAGCGCCGCCTTGGATGCTCTGACCGACGCCGAACGCACCACATTCCAGACCCTGAACGCCGAATATGTCGCCAAGCACGGCTTTCCCTTCATCATCGCAGTGCGTGACAATTCCAAGGATAGCATCCTTGCAGCCTTCAGTGCGCGTATCTCGAATGACACACAATCCGAATTCGCCACGGCCTGCGCTCAAGTCGAACGGATAGCGGAACTTCGTCTGAAGGAACTCTTGCCATGACCCAGTATTATTCCCCCAAGGGTGGCCTGCCGCCGCAAACCCAGCTGATGACCCAGCGCGCGGTGTTCACCCCGGCCTATGCCTTCATCCCAAAGGGCTGCTTTTCCGATATCGTCACCAGCTTTCTGCCGGGATGGATCCAGACACGGCTCTGGTTGATCGCGCGCCCGATGAGCGGATTTTCCGAGACATTCAGCCAGTACGTCATGGAAGTCGCCCCCGGCGGTGGATCCGATACACCAGACGACGAAGACGGTGCCGAACACTGGCTGTTTTTCACTGCGGGTCTGGCCACCCTGACCATTGACGGAACAGGATATGAAATGGACGCGGGCGGCTATGCCTATATTCCCGCAGGCCGTCGCTGGACCCTCTGGGCCGAAGGTGGTGCGCCTGCCCGCTTCCACTGGCTGCGCAAGATCTATGAACCCGCACCGGGCATGCCTGCCCCTGACCCAATCCTGATCAACGAACGCGACGTGCCGCTGTCAATAATGCCCGACACAAACGGCGTCTGGGGCACCACCCGCTTTGCCGACCCGGCCGATCTGCGCCATGATGCCCATGTGAACATCGTCACCTTCCAACCGGGTGGCACCATTCCATTCGAAGAAACCCATGTGATGGAACACGGTCTTTATGTCCTTGAAGGCAAGGCTGTCTACAAGCTCAACCAGGACTGGGTCGAGGTGGAAGCCGGCGATTTCATGTGGTTGCGCGCTTACTGCCCGCAAGCCTGCTATGCTGCAGGCCCCGGCCCGTTCCGCTATCTGCTCTACAAGGATGTCAACCGTCACGCCAAACTGCGCGGGCCCGGCGCCTTTGGATCGCTGCGATAGGGCCTGCCCGCCCCATCCTTCATCTGTTCAAAAATATCCCACGGGGGTCTGGGGGTGTGAAACCCCCAGTCACCGCAACAGAAGGCGATCCGATGCGGACCATTCACCCCGCCCCACTCACGCAGGACGCCTTCGCCCCGTTTGGCGAGGTGCTGGATGCCACCGGCGACTCCCGGCTGATCAATGCCGGTCTTTGTGCACGTCATCACGACCGGGCCACAGTTGATTTCGGCCCCGATGGCCGTGCCGGGATCTCGATCTTTCACGCCCAGCCGCGCAGCCTGCCCTATGGCTTTGACCTGATCGAACGCCACCCGGACGGATCACAAGCATTTCTGCCCATGACCCAGCACCCGTTTCTGGTCATTGTGACAGCCGATCCGCAGGCACAACCCCGCGCCTTCCTGACCAACGGCGCACAAGGCATCAACCTGCGCCGAGGCACCTGGCACGGGGTGCTGACTCCACTGCACGCCCCCGGCCTGTTTGCCGTGGTGGACCGCATCGGCCCCACGCAGAACCTTGAAGAATACCGCTACAACGAAATGTGGACGGTTCTCGCGCCCTAGGGAGAGAGGGCGCACCTAACCGCCAGCGCCCAAGGGCAGCGCAGGCGGCGCGAATAACCACGCCCAAGGGAAGAGGAACCACGGGATGACCACAACTACGCATCCGGTAGATGAAATACTACCGACACCAAAACTGTTCACACTTGGTCTTCAACATGTGCTGGTCATGTATGCCGGCGCCGTTGCGGTGCCGCTGATCGTCGGCCGCGCGCTGAAACTGGACCCTGCGGATGTCGCATTCCTGATTTCAGCCGACCTGTTTGTTTGCGGCCTTGTCACTCTGATCCAGTCGCTTGGGGCGACACAATGGTTCGGCATCAAACTGCCGGTGATGATGGGCGTGACCTTTGCCGCCGTCGGCCCGATGGTTGCCATGGCCAATGCGCAGGGCGGCG
>JBKBOF010000019.1:0-2433 GCA_046294955.1 Paracoccaceae bacterium | reverse complement strand
CGTCCATCGTGCTGGTGTCGATCCTGCTGATCGCCAAGTTTGGCCGCGGCTTTGTCGCCAATATCTCGGTTCTGCTCGGCATCGTGGTCGGCGTAATCATCGCCATTGCAATTGGTGCGATGCATTTCGACAAGGTCGGCGGCGCCGCATGGTTCGGCCTGATCACTCCCTTCCATTTCGGAGTGCCAATTTTTGATCCGATCATGATCCTGACCATGACCTTGGTGATGATCGTGGTGATGATCGAATCCACCGGCATGTTTCTTGCACTTGGCGACATGACCGGGAAGAAGATCGATCAGCCAATGCTGTCGGCAGGCTTGCGCACGGATGGGCTTGGCACCCTGATCGGCGGCATCTTCAACACGTTCCCCTACACCTCGTTCAGCCAGAACGTCGGTCTTGTCGGTGTCACCGGCATCAAGTCGCGCTTTGTCTGCGTCGCAGGTGGGATCATCCTGATCGTGCTGGGACTGATGCCTAAAATGGGGGCATTGGTAGAGTCTGTTCCAACCATGGTTCTGGGTGGTGCAGGCATCGTGATGTTCGGCATGGTCGCAGCCACCGGCATCCGCATCCTTGCAGGCGTCAACTTTGCTGCCAACCGCAACAACCTGTTCATCGTCGCGGTCAGCCTTGGCATGGGGATGATCCCGCTGATTGCCCCGCAGTTCCGCATGTGGATGCCACACGCCATCCATCCGTTGATCGAATCCGGCATCCTACTGGCCTCGATCTCGGCAGTGGTTCTGAACGCCTTCTTCAATGGCGCATCAGGTTCGGTGGAAGAAGCAAAGGGCGCCGCCCTCGCCGCCGACCACTGACCCAACTGCTTGCGGACAAGACGAATGGCCGCCCCTTATCGGGCGGCCATCTGCGCCTTCAGCACCCGCCGCAAGATCTTGCCGCTGGCTGATTTCGGCACCGCATCGATGAATTCGATCCGCGCAGGTTGCTTGTAGCTTGCCAACTGCACACGCAAATACGCCGCTATATCCTCGGCCCGGACGTCCCCCTTGGGCACCACAAAGGCGATCGGAACCTCGCCCGCCGCGTCGTCCGGCACCCCGATCACCGCCGCATCCAACACGCCCGGACAGGATTGCAGCACCGCCTCCACCTCGGCGGGTGCCACCTGAAAGCCCTTGACCTTGATCAACTCTTTCAGCCGGTCCTTGATGAACAACTGCCCGTCAACATCGAATTCCGCTATGTCGCCGGTGTGCAGCCAGCCTTCGGCGTCAATGGTGCGCGCTGTAGCCTCGGGGTTGTTCAGATAGCCCAGCATGACCTGCGGCCCCTTGATGCACAACTCACCCTCTTGCCCCAATGGCAGCGCCGCACCGGTCTCGGGGTCCACCACCTTGCACTGGGTATTTGGCACAGTGATGCCGACCGCCCCCGGCTTGGCATGGGCTTCGTTGCAGAAGTGCGAGATCGGGCTCATTTCCGTCATGCCATAGCCCTGGATCGTGCGCGCGTTCAGCCGCGCGGCACAGGCTTCGGACAACTCGACCCCCAATGGTGCCGCGGCGGAGACAAACACCTCAAGACTTGAGACATCAAACTGGTCCACCATGGGATGCTTGGCCATGGCCAGCGTGACCGGCGGCACGGCCATCACCATCCGCACCCTGTGGTCCTGCACATGGCCCAGAAACGCCGCCAGATCAAAGCGCGGCATCGTCACCAAAGCGGCCCCTGCCACCAGATGCGTGTTCATCAGCACATTCATGCCGTAGATATGAAAGAACGGCAGGAAGGCGACCGTGGTTTCACCCGGTTCGATCCGGATCACGGCCAAACCCTGATCCACATTCACCACCAGATTGCGATGGCTGAGCATCACGCCCTTGGGCAGGCCCGTAGTGCCGCTGGAATAGGGCAGCACCACCACATGCGCGGCCAGATCGACCGGCACCTGTTCGGCCAGCGGATGCCCCATCAGATCGTCCAGCGATGCATAGCCTTCGGCTTCACCGATGACGGCAATCATCCGCACACCGGTTCCCTCTGCCCCCGCCACGGCTTGTGGCAGAAAATCGGGAACCGTGATCAGCAGTTCCGCCCCCGCATCCAGCAACTGATGCCTGACCTCGGCGGCGGTATAGGTCGGGTTCAGCGTGGTGATCGTACCGCCGGCAAAAGCCACGCCATGAAACACCACGGCGTAGTCCGGCATGTTTGGCGCCATTAGAGCAACAACGTGCCCAGCGCCCAGTCCGCGCTCTATCAGCCCCCCCGCCAACCTGCGGATCTTGGCCATCAGCTCGGTTCCGGTCAGGCGCTTGCCACTGGGACCGTCGATCAAAGCGACCCGGTCGGGCGCGCGGGCGAGCCCTTCGAACAGACATTCGGTGATCGATACGTCGCGGATGGGCACATCCGCCAGCGGGCTGGTGATCAAGGTCATGGGGTCTCCTCCGGACTAAG
>JBKBOF010000018.1:0-29985 GCA_046294955.1 Paracoccaceae bacterium | reverse complement strand
ATGGGGGTGCAGGGTCCAGCCCTTTGCGGCGAACCAGTCGGACAGCGCCGGGGGAAGGTCTTTCATGCCGCAAGGGTAGCGGCGTGGCCGGTGGCGTCAACGTCACATGCGCACGCGGATTTCACTTGAAGGCGGCCGCGGGCGGGCCTAATCGGTCTGTCATGCGGATGCTTTTCCTTGGTGATGTGATGGGCCGGACCGGGCGCTCGGCGATTGCCGAGCGACTGCCAGCACTGCGCGTCGAATGGAACCTCGATTTCGTTGTGGTCAACGGCGAAAATGCATCTTCGGGGGCCGGTCTGACAGCCGAGCATGCCAAGGGTTTGCTGGCGGCGGGAGCAGATTGCCTGACGCTGGGCGACCATGCCTTTGATCAAAAGGACATGTTGTCCTTTATCGAACAAGAACCCAGGATCATCCGGCCGATCAATTTTTCCAAGGTGGCACCTGGCAAGGGATGGCGGGTGTTTACCGCCACGCAGGGCCGCAAGGTTCTGGTGGCGCAGGTTCTGGGTCAGGTGTTTATGAAGCGCCCGTTTGATGATCCGTTTTCTGCCATCGAACAGGTGCTGAAATCGCATCCGATAGGCGGATTGGTGCAGGCGGCGATTGTTGACGTGCATGCCGAGGCCACGTCCGAAAAGATGGCGATGGGGCATTGGTGCGACGGGCAGGCGTCATTGGTCGTTGGCACCCATACCCATGTGCCGACGGGCGATGCGCAGATCCTGACCGGTGGCACGGCGTATCTGACCGATGCGGGCATGTGCGGAGACTACAATTCGGTCATCGGGATGGAAAAGCTTGAGCCGTTGCGCCGGTTCATCACCGGGATGCCGAAAGCCCGGTTCGAGCCTGCGGGCGGCCCTGCCTCGTTGTCCGGGGTGTTCGTGGAAACGGATGACCGGACTGGAAAGGCGCAAACGGTGCGGATGATCCGTGTCGGTGGACGTCTGGAAGAGGCGCGACCTTGAGCGCACAGCGGCTTTTTGCCGTTGTGAAGCTGGCGCTTGGCCTTGGTTGGGAGCTGACACAACCTTTGGGAAAGCGGGCGACCAGCACCGGGTATCGGCCCCTTGGCATGACGTTCAGGCAACTGGTGATCTACACGGCGGTTCCGCGTATGCGGTCGTTTCCGATGGTCTTGGCCTTGTGGATGGACCGGTTTTCTGCCACGCGTCTGGCTAGGGTAGGCTGGGGTCTCGTCTGGTCGGCCATCATCGCTGCAAAGGCGCGGACGCGGGCGTGGTCTGGGCCATGATGTTGTTGGGCGCACGGCCGGAACCTTTGGTATGGCTGGCGCTTGTTGTCGTGCTGTCGGGTGTTGCCTTGGTCAGACCTCGCGTGCCAGACCGCGCCAGACAGGGGGTTTGATGTTCGGAATAGAACTGGATCAGCCGTATCAAGCCTATGCCGCACTGGCCATTGTGGCGGGCATGTTTGCATTGTTCATGCGCGAAACCTACCCGGTCGAAGTGACGGGTATCGGTGGTGCCTGTCTGATGTTGGTGCTGGGCATCCTGCCTCAGGCTGACGCCGTAAAGGCCCTGTCGAACGCCGCCCCTTGGACCATTGCGGCGATGTTCATCATTGCGGGCGGGTTGGTGCGGACAGGTGCTTTGGACTCGGCTACGCAATACGCGCTGCGCTATGTCAAGACGCATCCAAAATCGTCGCTCGTTGTGATCTCGCTGGGCGTGCTCGGGATGTCGGCCTTCATGAACAACACCCCTATTGTCGTGGTGATGATCCCGGTATTCATGCAGATTGCCCGGCAGTTGGCGCTGTCTCCGTCAAGGCTGATGATCCCGTTGTCATATCTGGCAATTCTTGGCGGCACGATCACGCTGATCGGCACTTCGACCAATATCGTTGTCGATGGGGTTGCGCGGGAACGCGGGCTTGAACCTTTCGGGATATTCGAGATCACGCCGCTGGGAATTGCGGCGTCTTTGGTGGGATTGACCTATCTTGCTCTGTTTACCAAGCGGTTGCTGCCCGACCGCGACAGCATGGCGATGATGCTGACTGATCGCAGCCGGATGAAGTTTTTCACCGAAGTCGCGGTGCCCGAAGAAAGCCCGATCATTGGCCAGAAAGTGGACGAGGTGGCGCTGTTCAAACGTGACAACATGCGCGTCGTCGATGTGCTGCGCGGAGATTCGTCGTTGCGTCGTCAACTGGCCGAGGTTGAGCTTGCAGGCGGCGACCGGGTGGTGCTTCGCACGCCGATGTCGGAAGTTCTGGCCCTGCAGGAGTCGAAAGAACTGCGGATGGTGGACAAGTTGTCATCGGTGCAGACATCGACGGTGGAAGTGCTGATCACCCCCGGTTGCGCCATGGTGGGGCGGTCGTTGGGCAGCCTGCGTCTGCGGCGGCGCTATGGAGTGTATCCTTTGGCGGTGCATCGCAAGAACCAGAATATCGGGCGACAGCTGGATGATCTGGTGGTGCAGGTCGGGGATACCTTGCTTCTTGAAGGCGCGCCGGCCGATATCCAGCGTCTTGCCTCAGATATGGATGTGGTGAATATCTCTGAACCGTCGGACCGCGCCTATCGCAGAACCAAGGCTCCCATTGTTGTGCTGGTGCTGGCGTCCGTGGTCGGGCTTTCGGCGTTGAATGTGGCTCCAATTCTGGTTTTGGCCATGATCGGGGTCGGTGTTGTTCTGTTGACCCGATGCATCGATGCCGATGAGGCGTTTGGCTTTGTCGATGGTCGCTTGATGGCGCTGATCTTTGCCATGCTGGCGGTGGGTGCGGGGCTGGAACATTCGGGAGCCGTGCAACTGATCGTCGATCTGGTCGCGCCGATGATGCAGGGACTGCCGCCGTTTCTGTTGATCTTCGTGGTCTATGCTTTGACGTCAATCCTGACCGAGATCGTGTCGAACAATGCGGTGGCCGTGATCCTGACCCCCATCGTGATCGGTCTTGCCGCGCAGATCGGCGTCGATCCCCGCCCCTTTGTGGTGGCCGTCATGTTCGGGGCTTCGGCGTCGTTTGCCACGCCGATCGGATATCAGACCAATACGCTGGTCTATGGGCCCGGTGGCTATCGCTTCAGTGATTTTCTTCGTATTGGTTTGCCGCTGAATATTGTGATGATGATGGCGATCAGTGCGCTGATCCCATTCTTCTTTCCGTTTTGAAGGAAAAAGCGATGCGTAAACTGCTGCTGTGCCTGGCCTTGTCGGGATGCGCCGGAGCGGTGCCCGGTTCCCCGGTGCCGCAATCGGCGCGGCTGTCGGCCGAGGTGATGACGCTGACCCTGTCGGACGGCACAGTTTGCCGCACCAACTGGGCTGCGGCTCCGGTCGGGCGGCTGGATCGCTGTGGGCCGGGCTACGGTTATGCGGTGCGGGTGATCGAAAATCCGAACATCCTGCGCCAGATATGGACGGAATTGACCACCGCTTTGGGTGCGGAAGGGGCAGTTGCACCCTTGGCCGAGGTGGTGATCACCGATCCTGCCGGAATCGACCGGGTTTTTGCGTCACCGCCGCCGTCCGCGTCGGACTGATCCGATGTCACCCAAATTTGGCACAAGTGGGTTGCGTGGGTTGGTTCTGGATCTGACGCCTACGGTCGTGGCCGACTACACGCGCGCCTTTCTTGCGGCTTGTCCGGTTGGAAGCGGCCTGTGGGTCGGTCGCGATCTGCGCGCGAGTTCGCCCCTGCTGGCCGAGGTCGCTATTGCCGCCGCGCGCGGCGAAGGTGTTCCGGTCACCGATTGCGGTGCGGTGCCGACACCGGCTCTGGCGATGGCAGCGATGGAGGCAGGGGCTGCGGCGATCATGGTCACCGGCAGCCACATCCCAGCAGACCGGAACGGTTTGAAATTCTACGTGCCCGAGGGCGAAATCACCAAGGCGCATGAAGGTACCATTCTGGCTGCCCTTGGCCGTGCGCCTTCAGGTCTGTCGGCATTGCGACGGGGAAATACCCAGGTCGGCGGTGATTGGGCTGCCCGGTATCGTCGTGCTTTCGGGCGGGCACTTGAGGGCATGAAGGTTGGCGTTTGGGCTCACTCCGCTGTCAGCCGGGACCTTCTCGTCATGTGTCTTGAGGCGCTGGGCGCGCGCGTGGCGGTGTTTGGCCGCACCGATGACTTTGTGCCTGTCGATACCGAAGCCGTGCCCGACGACGTGCGGGCGCAATTTTCGCTCTGGGCCGCAGGGCTGGACGCGATCGTGTCAACCGATGGCGATGGCGATCGGCCATTGGTTTCAGATGCACAGGGCCGGATCGTGCCGGGGGATGTGCTTGGGCAAATCACGGCGGCGCTGTTGGGGGCCAAGACGGTTGTGACAACGGTTTCGGCCAATTCCGGAGTGGATCTGTCGGGGCAGTTTGCGCGGGTGGTCCGCACAAGGATTGGCTCGCCCTTCGTGATTGCGGCAATGGAGGCCGAGGCCGGGCAGGTCGTGGGCTATGAGCCGAACGGCGGTTTCTTGCTTGGCTTTGATGCCGAGGGTCCGCAGGGGCCCTTGCCGCGACTGATGACACGCGACAGCCTTCTGCCCATCGTTGCGTCGCTTGTCGAGGCGCGTCGGGCCGGATCGCTGGCCGTCCGCGTGGCGATTGAACCGGCACGCTTTACCGTGACCGACCGGTTGGAGCATGTTCCGACTGCAGGCTCCAACGCCTTGCTTGAGGATTTGGAGGATGGCGGGATGGAGGCGTTTTTTACGCCCATCGGCCGGATCCTGTCGGTAGACCGTACCGATGGCTTGCGCGTTACGCTGGGCGGCGGGGTGGTGGTTCATCTGCGCCCTTCGGGCAACGCGCCCGAGTTCCGGGTTTATGCCGAGGCTGGCTCGCCCGAGGATGCGCGGACGGTGATGCAGGTGGCATTGGCGCAGGTGACGGCAGGCTTGGCCAGAGCCTTGCAGCCGGGGCAGGGGCTGGTGTAAGGGAACCCATCACCGAAGTGACGGGTTAGGAGAACAGGTCATGGCTGGCCATTCAAAATGGGCGAACATCCAGCATCGCAAGGGCAAGCAGGACAAACTGCGCTCGAAGATGTTTTCGAAGCTGGCGAAGGAAATAACCGTCGCCGCCAAGATGGGCATGCCCGACCCCGAAATGAATCCGCGTTTGCGTCTTGCCGTGAAGGCCGCCAAGGCCGTGTCGATGCCCAAGGACGTAATCGACCGCGCGATCAAGAAAAGCCAGATGGGCGATGGCGCGGACTACACCGAGATCCGTTATGAAGGTTACGGCGTGAACGGCATCGCGATCATCGTCGAGGCGATGACTGACAATATGAATCGCACCGCCAGCAATGTGCGGTCGTATTTCAGCAAGGCCGGTGGCAACCTTGGCACCACAGGTTCCGTGGCACACAGCTTTGACCGCGTGGGTGAAATTTCATACCCGGCGTCGGTTGGCGATGCCGACACGGTGATGATGGCCGCACTGGATGCCGGGGCCGATGATGTCGACTCCGACGAAGACGGTCACTGGATCTATTGCTCGGTCGAGGCGCTGAACGAAGTGTCGGACGCGCTGGAGAAGACGCTTGGGGAATCGACCGAGTCAAAACTGATCTGGAAGCCACAAACCCTGACCGAGGTTGATCTGGACACCGCACAAAAGCTGATGCGATTGATTGATCTGCTGGAAGAAGACGACGATGTGCAGACGGTGACGCACAATTTCGACATACCCGAGGATATTGCAGCACTGTTGGAGTAGTTCTGTAAGACTCTGATTGCACGACATGAAATTTCAGACGTCGGGCCGCGCACTTCGCTTGGCCCGATGTTTTTTATCCGACGCCCCTTGCAATCTGGTCTGAATTGGCGCATGTAAGGGGGGCAAAGCTTCTTCTCTTTCGGTCTTCTGTCTGCTTCGGCCCACAGTCACTCGATCTAGACGACTCTCGGCCGGGCCATCGCATGTTGTGGGTGGTACATTCTACAGGAGATCTCACGATGGCTAATGGCACCGTGAAATGGTTTAACGCAACCAAAGGCTTCGGCTTTATCGCCCCAGAAGGCGGACAGAAAGACGTGTTCGTGCACATCACTGCGCTGGAACGCGCTGGTATCCGTGCGCTGAACGACGGTCAGGCTGTGACCTTCGATCTGGAACGTGACCGCAATGGTCGCGAATCGGCGACAAATCTGACTCTGGCCTGATTTTTCAGGTCTGACCGGACAAGGCGGGGGTGGCGCAAGCCACCCCCGTTTTGCGTTCAGGCATCTGCGATCAACGCGGCAGCGATAATCCACATCGTTATTCCTACAACCACCTCCAGCCAAACCCACGCCTTCGGGTTGGCAAACAGCGGGGCAAGCAGGCGCGCCCCAAAGCCAAGCGCGGTAAAAAAGGCAAAGCTGCCGGCCATCGCCCCAGCGCCAAAAGTCCAATGCTGGGGGGCATATTGTGCCGAAAGGGCCCCCAACAGGACGACAGTATCAAGATAGACATGCGGGTTGGCCCAGGTCAGCACCAGAACCGTGGCCAAACAGCGCCCAAGGCTTGCGCCGTTCCCCTGCGCGGGGCGCAACGCTTCACCGCCCTTGAGGGCCGCCCGAAAGCGCAAAGCGCCGTAAACAATCAAAAAGGCGGCCCCGGCATAGAGCAGGGCCGTGGTGATCCACGGCGCAAGAGAAGACAGCGTGCCAAATCCCGCAACACCAATGGCGATCAGAACCGCATCCGACAGCGCACAGATCAGCACAACAGGCAGCACATGTTCTTGCCGCAGGCCTTGCCGCAGAACAAAGGCGTTCTGCGCACCGATTGCGGCGATCAGCGAAAGGGATGTCAGAAATCCGGCAAGCAGGGCGGTCATGGAGGGGCCTTTCAAAGGTCGCCTTGACTTAGGCTGTTTTGGATGGATCAATCCAGATCATCTTTCTGATGATGGATAAGCTGTGCTGATCTTTGACCCTCTGCACCTTGCTGCCCTTGCCGCCGTGCATCGGCGTGGGTCGTTCGATCTTGCCGCCGCGGAGTTGGGCGTGACGCAATCGGCGGTATCGCAGCGTCTGCGGGCTTTGGAAGACCGGGCAGGCACTTTGTTGATCCGCCGTGGCAACCCGAGTCAGGCGACAGAGGCGGGCTTGCGCCTGATCCGACATTTTGACGAGGTGGCGCTGTTGGAACGGCAGGTGGCTGCGGATCTGCCCGGTGTGCAGGTGGGGGCCGTCAACCTGCGGATTGCGGTCAATGCCGACAGTCTTGCGACCTGGGTGATCCCCGCCTTGGCGCAAGTACCGGGGGTTCTGTTTGACCTTGTGATCGACGACCAGGATTTTAGTCAGGACTGGCTTCGCCGGGGGGAGGTCGCCGCTGCGGTAACCGCCCATTCAGGGCCGTTGCAGGGCTGTGACACTCTGTCCTTGGGGGTGCTTCGGTATCGGGCAACGGCGAGTCCCGCCTTCATGGCGCGGTGGTTTCCGTTCGGGGTCACAGCGGACGCCTTGTCCAAAGCGCCGGCCCTGACGTTTTCAGACAAGGACCGATTGCAGGCTCAGTGGGTCGCGGCTAGGCGGTTGGGCCTGCGCTCGGGCTTTCCTGGTCACCGTATTGCGTCCACCCACGGATTTGTCGATGCGTGTCTGCATGGCTTGGGGTGGGGCTTGAACCCCGAACCATTGGTCTCAGAACATCTTGCGGCTGGGCGATTGGTCGAGGTAGTGCCGAATTCGCCGTGGGATGTTGCGTTGCACTGGCAATTTGCGCGACTGACGGCAGGGGCCATTCAACCGCTGACCCGTGCGATGCGAACGGCCGCCGCCCAGATGTTACGGATACAATAACCCGCTTGTATCGGCAGGCGTGGCACCGCAGGTTGCCGCCTATGAGTGCCACACCCCCTACCGACCGGCCCCTTCAGGCCATCCTATGGATGCTTGCCTCTGGGCTGTGTTTTGTGGGCGTGACAGGTGTCGTGCGATTTCTGGGCACCGACCTCCCTGCTGCACAATCCGCGTTCATCCGCTTTGGCTGGGGCGCCGTTTTCCTGCTGCCAACGTTGGTGCCAATGTTGCGTGCGGGTTTGCCTCCGGGGCACCTGAAGCTGCACTTGGGGCGAGGTGCGTTTCATGTGGCTGCCGTGATCTGCTGGTTTTATGCGATGGCGCGTATCCCGGTGGCCGAGGTGACGGCGATCGGCTATCTGAACCCGGTGCTTCTGACGTTGGGCACGGTTATCTTCTTTGGTGAAAAGCTGTCGTTGCCCCGTGTCGGTGCGATTGCGCTTGCTCTGATCGGTGCGCTGATCGTGCTGCGCCCCGGTGTGCGCGAGGTGACGTCGGGCCATATCTCGCAGGTTTTTGCCGCCATGTTCTTTGCAGGATCGTATCTGTTCGCCAAACGGTTGTCAGGTCTCGTGAGTGCGGGACAAGTCGTGGCCATGCTGTCACTTATCGTCACGCTTGCTCTGGCGCCCATGGCCGCGCTGGTGTGGGTCGCGGTGACATGGCAACAGGTGGCGTGGCTGGCCGTGGTGGCCGTCTGTGCGACTGGCGGGCACTATTGCATGAGCCGGGCCTTTGCCGCAGCCCCCATCGCCGTATCGCAGCCCGTCGTGTTTCTGCAACTCGTCTGGGCTGCGACCCTTGGCCTTGTCGTCTTTGACGAGGCTGTTGATCCGTTTGTCCTGATCGGCGGCGGCGTGATCGTGGGGGCGGTCAGCTATATCACTTTGACCGAAGCCAGACAGCGCCGCCGCTTCGCAGTATCCGAACCGATCTAACACCGCCCTGCATGGTTGGTGCGCGTGATGTCGATCGCTGCGGGGATTGTGACGGACCTATCCAGATAGCGATTCCGCCCCAGTCGCCCGGCAACAGTGACGTTCAATCACGAGAGCGGCGCTACACCACGACAGGTCAAATGCCGCGAATCTACACGGATCGGCAGGAATGTCGGTTTCATCTGGTGATCCTTAATACCAACGGCCAAAGGCCAGCAGACTTGGTGCCACCGATGCCGCATCGGAAAAAGCGGACAGGACACGGTAGCCAAACGTGGTGTTCGAAGACGCGTCCCCCCCCAGAAAGCGTGCGGGCGATCCGCCATTGCCAGTCACGGCCGGGATTGACGCGGTCGCAAAGGCCGCTGGAAATGTCCAGGATTGCAAAGCTGCATTCATGAACAATGCCCCCTGTGTTGTCTGACACGACACAGCAGGCCCGTTCCACGAACAGATCTGAGTGCCATCCGCAAAACGGGTGTAGTCGCCGTTGGCGTTGTTGCCCCGTTCGATCACAGCCCCGGTTGGCACGCCTGCGGTCTGGCTTACCGGGCCCAGCAGAGTCGAGCGGGAAACGACCGGGCTTCCCGCAGCAGTCAGCCCCTGCGGCGCGTCCACCTGCCCCGAAGCGGCCGCAACCTGCAGCGCCGACTGCCAGACCGCGCCGTCCTGACTGACCTTGACCACAAAATCGTCGTTGCCCGACAACCCCATCTCTGCCCTCCCAGACCAACCGGTTTGGAACAGCAGCGATCCGGTATCCGCTTCCGTCGCCTTGTTGATTTTCAGCTGATGGCCACCTCCGTCATGGGTCAGCAGTGTTGCGTCCGACACGACCGCAAGGCGATTGGTCGCGTCAAATGCGGTGCCAATTCCCAGCCCATCCAGGTCAGACATCGGCAATGGCCCCCATGACCCTTCGCGCCAGATCCGCAGGGTGTTCGACGACCGGTCCCACGCCCGCCACCCATTCTTGGCATCGACATAGATCCACCCAGCGGCAGCCCGCATCGCAAGTTGCCCCGCATGGCCGATCCAACGGTCGGTTGGCTCTGGGCCGATCGCCCATGTTTGTCCGTCTTGTGGGGTGGTGGGAGGTTCATTCTCCCCCACTGCTTCGAGGCACAGTTGTACTGTGGCATCAAGAACGAGAAGCGCCTCATTGTGCGTCACATGCTTTTGGGCCTGTGCCTGCATAATATAGGGCATGACGAGGTTTGGCGTTGTATCCGGCATTGCATCGGGCTCCTGAATTCAATCTCGGCTTGAGGCGGACCCTAGAACCGCATTCACTAACATCGCCTGATCAAGGCGTCTGCACAGGTAATGATTGCTTAACGGATCGGCTTTCCCCGAAAGATCGACGCCCAATGGAAGGTTGGATGTCTGACGCAAGCCACGTGTCAGGTACGGGCCAGACGCCCCCAAAGATCGTATTCCCCTGCCTCATCCACGGTGACCGTGACGATATCTCCGGTGGCAAGCGCCTCGAAGCCTTCGTCGATGAACAGATTGCCATCAATTTCCGGGGCATCCGCCTTAGTCCGGCAGGTGGCACCGTCTTCGTCCACCTCATCGACGATCACCTCGATGGTCCGGCCAACCTTGGCCGCCAGCTTTGATTCGGAAATCGTCTGGGCTTTCGCCATGAAGCGATCCCAACGGTCCTGCTTGACCTCGGCTGGAACATGGTCTGGCAGGTCATTGCTGCGCGCGCCTGCCACGTTTTCGTACTGAAAACAGCCGACCCGATCCAGTTGCGCTTCGTCCATCCAGTCCAGCAGGGTCTGGAATTCGGCTTCGGTCTCGCCAGGATAGCCCACGATAAAGGTCGAGCGCAGGGTGATGTCGGGGCATACGCTGCGCCAGGCGGCAATTTCGTCTAGCGTTCTTGCGGCTGCGGCAGGACGCGCCATTCTGCGCAGGGTGTCGGGGTGAGCGTGCTGGAACGGAATGTCGAGATAAGGCAGCACAAGACCTTCGGCCATCAACGGCACCAGATCGCGCACATGCGGGTAGGGGTAGACATAGTGCAGGCGCACCCATGCACCCAGTTTCCCCATTTCGTGCGCAAGGTCGGTGATATGGGCGCGAACTTCGCCCCCTTTCCACGGGGACAGGTCATGCTTGCGGTCCACACCATAAGCCGAGGTGTCCTGACTGATCACCAAAAGCTCCCGCACCCCGGCTTCGACCAGCTTTTCCGCCTCTCGCAATACGGCATGGGCAGGGCGGCTTACCAGACGGCCGCGCATGTCGGGAATGATGCAGAACTTGCATTTGTGGTTACAGCCTTCCGAGATCTTCAGATAGCTGTAGTGGCGGGGCGTCAGGCTGACCCCTCTGGCCGGCAGTAGATCAATGAACGGATCAGGCGAGGGCGGCACAGCGACATGCACGGCGTCAAGGACGGATTCGTATTGATGCGGGCCGGTGACGGCCAGAACCTTCGGATGCGCCCCGGTGATATACGCGGGCTCTGCCCCAAGGCAACCGGTGACAATTACCCTGCCATTTTCCTGCAAGGCTTCGCCGATGGCCTCAAGGCTCTCGGCTTTGGCACTGTCAAGAAAGCCGCAGGTGTTGACGATGACTGCATCTGCGCCCTTGTAGTCTGGACTGATCGCATAGCCTTCGGCGCGCAGGCGCGTAAGGATGCGTTCGCTGTCCACCAACGCCTTTGGGCAGCCAAGGCTGACCATGCCGATAGTCGGTTGGCCGGGACGGGGGGCCTCAGAGAAAGTGGCCTTGGGGGCCAGATCGGGGCGGAGGTTTGGTGGATTTTGCGACATGGCGCGTTCTATACCTGTGTTTTGTGCCATCGGATAGGGGGGTAAGACTGGCCTCGGCCCTTCCCACCCTGGCACCCTCGGCGTGTCTTTTGATGCTTGGCCCGACGGCGCGACGAACTTGCGGGCCCCGGTCCAATTCGCGCGGGCTTGCGATTTTTGCCAGTCCACGAAAAGGTTGCAGCAATCAGGGAGGAACGCATGACGCAAGATCCGAAACGGCCTTTGGTGCTGAGCTGTCCATGGCCGCGCTCGCTTGAGTTGATCTTCGCGCCCGAGCGACTTGCCGAATTGCGTGCGCGCTATCGTCTGGTCGAGACAACGGACGCGGATCTACCGGGTTTGGGTGATTATGTTCTGGCTCAGGCACGATATATCATCGGGCAACCACCGCTGGATGACGCGACCCTTGCACGACTTGCGACCCTTCGGTGCATCTTCAATGTGGAATCGAACTTGATCAACAATATGCCCTATGATCAAGCGTTTGCGCGCGGCATCCATGTGGTGACAACAGGGGCAGTTTTTGCCGAACCGGTTGCCGAGATCGGGCTTGGCTTTGCCCTGTCGCTGTTTCGCAACATTCACGGGGCTGATGCCGACTTCCGAATGGGGCAAGAGGCTTGGGGTGGCGCGGGCAATGGCGACGCCCGGCTGTTGACCGGGGCAGAGGTCGGTATCATTGGTTTTGGCGACTTGGGGCGCGCGCTTGCCCGTGTGCTTGCGGGATTTCGACCAACTCTGCGTATTCACGATCCATGGTTGCCCGAGGCGCGTATTCTGGAGGCAGGTGCAGTTCCTGCCACGCTGGACGCAGTGATGGGTCAGTCGGACGTGGTATTCGTCACAGCAGCCGTGACGTCCGAAAACCGCGGATTTCTGGGCGAAGCCGCGTTTGCAGCCATGCGGCCGGGGGCAGCGTTCATTTTGCTCAGCCGTGCGGATGTAGTGGATTTTCCCGCCCTTATGGTGGCGGTGGAATCCGGGCATATCCGTGCCGCCACGGATGTATTCCCGCAAGAACCTGTGCCCGCGGATAATCCGGTTCGGTATCTTCCGGGTATGCTGTTGTCTGCGCACCGGGCGGGCGCACTGGATGTGGCATTCAAACGGATGGGAGAAATGGTTTGGCAGGATATGTCCCTTCTGGACAAGGGGTTGCCGCCCAATCTTTGCAAACGCGCCGAAAGAGAGACGGTTGCGCGGATGCAGTCCCGCCCGGTGGTCACGAACTGACGAAATCGGCGGTGCGCCGCCGATGGCGCAACGGCCATCGGCGGGCCATCGCTGGGCTGTTGCAGCCTGCGCGTCTGCATGGATAGACTCTCGGAAAACCGCAGAGGAAGGCAGTCGTCATGCATTGGTTGATCCGCTCTGTTCTGGCCTTGTCGCTGCTGGTGTTTTTGGCAATTGCGGCGATTTTCCTGATTCCGGCCGAGCGGATCGCGGGTCTTGCCGCAGGTCGCTTTGCTGAAATCACCGGGAGGACATTGACGATTTCAGGTTCGGTCCGGCCAAGTTTCTTTCCCACTCTGGGCGTGCAGACCGGGCCAGTGTCGGTGTCGAATGCAGATTGGTCCGCTGAAGGCCCCATGTTGCAGGCCGACGGGTTGACGATCACACTGGACATGGCGGCCTTGATGTCGGGCGAGGTCAAGATCACCGGCATACGGGCCCAAGCCCCGCGTCTTGTGTTGGAGCGCGCCAAAGACGGTCGGGAAAACTGGGTGTTTGGCGGCAGCAATGGTGGCAACGCTGCGCCCGGAATGGTGGGCGAGGGCACGCCCTTTACCCTTGATCTGGCCGAGGTGACGGATGGCCGCTTCACATTTGTTGATCACAAAGAAGGCACCCGCATCAGCGTGACATCGTTGAACGGGATGGCGCGGATCCCTTCCTTTCTTGGGCCTGCAAATTTCACTTTTGAAGCTACCATGAACGGCCAGCCGGTCGAAGGGGCGCTTGAAATTGCTGAATTCGCACCTTTCATGGAAGGCAAGGTTGTAGGGCTTGACCTGTCCGCTCAGGTGGGCACTGCTGAACTGCGCTTCGCGGGGCGTGCCGGTTGGAAGCCGATGGCTGCCGAAGGCGACGTTGTGGCGAACCTCGCCGATCTGACCGCCTTAAGCCGTTTGGTGGGGGTTACGAAACCCGAGGTGCCGCAGGGGCTGGGCGCACGGTCTGTTGCGGCATCGGGGCGTCTCACAGTGACCGAAAAACTGTCGGTGCATCTGCGCGGCGGCGCCATCACGCTTGATGATAACCGACTGTCGGTCGAAGCTGACCTGACGATCGCAGGTCCGCGCCCCAAACTATCGGCGCAAGTCACTGCTGGTGCCCTGTCGCTGGCGGCGATGCTCGGCGGTGAGATCGGCGGAGGTGCCCGGGGCGGAGCCAAGGCCGAAGGTTGGTCCGTCGCGCCAATCGATGTGTCGGCCCTTGGCGTCCTCGATGCGGCTGTTGCCATTTCGGCTGACAGCGTCGATCTGGGGCTGGCAAAGTTCGGTCCCACCCGCATTGTCACGACCATTGACCGGGCCCGTGCAGTGTTCGACCTGCGTCAGGTAGCCGCCTATCAAGGCAAAATCACCGGACAGTTAGTGGTGAACGGACGCGGTGGCTTGTCTGTGGGTGGTGATCTTGTGCTTGCAAATCTGGCGATCCAACCCTTGCTGACGGATCTTGGCGGCTATGACCGGTTGATCGGTATGGGAGATCTGCGGCTGAAGTTTCTGGGTGTCGGCAATTCAGTCGATGCCATCATGCGCAGCCTGTCCGGGTCAGGGACTGTCAGCCTTGGCAAGGGCGAATTGCGTGGGTTGGATATTGCGGGGATGCTCCGCACACTTGATGCGGGCTATGTGGGTGACGGACAGAAGACCGTCTTTGACGCGGTAGACGCAAGTTTTCTGATCGACAAAGGCGTGCTGACGAACAACGATCTTGCCTTCAAGGCACCATATGTCACTGCAACCGGCACCGGCAGCGTGGGGCTTGGCGCCCGAACGCTTGACTACCGGCTGCGTCCCACAGCGCTTGCGGCCGTGGATGGCACCGGGGGCATCATGGTGCCCTTGCTGATTTCCGGCACATGGGCCAATCCGAAGTTCCGGCTCGATCTGGAAAGTCTGGCGCGCGAACGGTTCGAGCAAGAGGCCAAGGCGTTGGAAGCCCGTGCCAAAGCCGAAGCCGCCGCCGCCGAGGCACGGGCCAAAGAGCAATTGATGCAAAAGGCCGAAGACGAACTTGGTGTCGTTCGGCAAGAGGGTGAAAGTCTGGAAGATGCTGCCCGCCGTCGGGCGCAAGAGGCGCTTGATGCCGAAGCGGCCCGTTTGATGAACCGGCTTTTGGGTAGGAACTGAACGTTCTGCGCAAAAGCAGGATGTTCATTCAGCCAAAGGAAATTTTCCGGGCGCGATGCGCGCCCGAACCGATTTGATCCCGTCCGATCGACAGTATCAGCGACGCCGGTCGCGGCGCGCGCTCATCGGCTGGAAGGCCACGCCAACATGGGCCTCGCAATAGGGTTTGCCCGGCAGACTGGGCAGACCGCAGAACCAGAAGTCATCGGTTGCCGGGTCACCCACCGGCCATTTGCAGGTCCGCTCGGTCAGTTCCATCAAGGTCAGACGCTTGGCCCGCTTTTCCACTTCACGCACCGATGCAAGCGCCTCGGGGCTGATTTCATTGGCCGACGGCTGCGGTGGCAGGGGCTGTCCCGCGGGAATGATCGCCTTGCGCATCGGCAGCGGCGTTACATTGGACGGGGCAGCAGGCGCTGCGGCGGCAGGGCGTTCCGCTGCGGGGCGCGGCGTCGCGGCGACTGGTTCCGGGCGCGGTTCCGGCGCGGCTTTGGGCGCAGGTTCGGGCTTGGTCGCCACAATAGGTGCCTCATCTTCGGCGTCGTCCTTGCCGCCGCCCACGCGGTTCGACAGGCCCAGACGATGGACCTTGCCGATCACGGCGTTACGGGTCACACCGCCCAATTCCTTGGCAATCTGGCTGGCCGACTGGCCTTCGCCCCACATCTTCTTGAGCGTTTCGACCCGCTCATCCGTCCATGACATGGTGATCTCCGCTGTTTCGGCTGGCCGCCGTTGTTCACCGCGTAATGTAACCGCGACGGCGCGAGATACAAGCGCTGTAGCCGAAGATCAAGACGCAGCCGTCCAATCCGCCTGCGACTTTTCCGTTTACACCAACGGCCGCATCCACTATTCCGCAATTATGACCATTCGGCACGCCCTTATCCGACGTCCCCGACGCTTTTGAGCGACTTGTTCCGCACGGCCCGGCGCATTGGGCCATCCCCAGATTGACACCCCCCACGGCCACCCGTTACGGCTTAGCCTTCCATGTCCGGCATTTTCCCGCATGTGATCGCACTGTTCCGGCCCCGCCAGACCCGAAAGGCATTCGCCATGATTTCCGCCGTCCTCCCGACTTATAATCGCGCCCCTGTTGCCTTTGTCTCTGGCAACGGAAGCTGGCTTACTGCCGAGGATGGCACTCGATATCTGGATCTTGGCTCGGGGATTGCGGTCAACGCCTTGGGCCATGCGCATCCGGCGCTGGTGCAGACCCTGACCGAGCAGGCGCAAAAGCTGTGGCATGTGTCAAACGTTTATCGCATCCCCGAACAGGAACGGCTGGCCGAGATGTTGGTGGACAAGACCTTTGCCGATACAGTGTTCTTTACCAACTCGGGCACTGAAACGGCCGAGCTGGCCATCAAGATGGCCCGCAAGTATCACTATGAAAAGGCGCAGCCCGAACGGACGCAGATCATAACCTTCGAGGGCGCGTTCCATGGACGCTCCACCGGGGCCATCGCGGCGGCCGGGTCGGAAAAGATGGTCAAGGGCTTTGGCCCCTTGATGCCCGGATTTACCCATCTGAAATGGGCCGACCATGATGCCGTCCGTGCTGCAATCACCGATCAGACCTGTGCGGTGATGATCGAACCGATTCAAGGCGAGGGTGGCATCCGCGTGGTGCCGGATCAATGCCTCAAGGGTCTGCGTGACCTGTGTTCTTCGACTGGAACGCTTTTGATCTTTGACGAGGTGCAATGCGGCATGGGCCGCACTGGCAAGCTGTTTGCCCATGAATGGGCCGGGGTGTCACCTGATATCATGATGGTCGCCAAAGGTATTGGCGGGGGCTTTCCGCTGGGCGCGGTGCTGGCAACCGAAAATGCGGCTTCCGGAATGGTTGTGGGGACACATGGCTCCACCTATGGCGGCAACCCGCTTGGCTGCACGGTTGGTGCCAAAGTCACGGAAATCGTATCCCATCCTGCCTTCCTTGACGCGGTCAATCAAAAGGCGGCTCAGTTCCGTCAGGGCCTGGAAGGTCTTGTCGCCAACCACCCAAGGGTGTTCGAGGCCGTGCGCGGTCAGGGCCTGATCCTTGGGCTGAAATGCGTGGTCCCCAACACCGACGTGGTGAAAGCCGGCTATCATCGCCATATCCTGACTGTGGCTGCAGCGGACAACGTTCTTCGTTTGCTACCGGCGTTGAACATTCCCGATAACGACATCTCCGAGGCGCTTGCCCGTCTCGACGCTGTCGCGACGGATCTCGACTCCGGTCTGTGACCGTTTGCCTCTATCCCATTCCCCAAATATCCCGGGGCTTCAGCGGACAAAGTTCCCGCGACCCGGCCAGATGATGAAACAACACGATGACCCACTTTCTTGATATCCACAAAACCGATGCCACCGATCTGAGAGCCATGATCGATTCAGCCCATGCGATGAAATCCGCCCGTAATGGTCGCCCCAAGGGCGCGCTGGATGACGATCTACCACTGGCCGGTCATATGGTTGCGCTGATTTTCGAAAAGCCCTCGACGCGTACCCGGGTGTCGTTCGACGTGGGCGTGCGGCAAATGGGCGGACAGACCATGGTGCTGTCGGGCAAGGAGATGCAGCTTGGCCATGGCGAAACCATTGCCGACACCGCCCGCGTGCTGTCGCGCTATGTCGATTTGATCATGATCCGCACCTTTGAAGAGGCAACCCTGCTGGAAATGGCCGAACACGCCACCGTCCCGGTGATCAATGGCCTGACCAACCGTACGCACCCCTGCCAGATCATGGCCGACGTAATGACCTACGAAGAACACCGGGGACCGATCGGCGCCAAAAAGGTGGTCTGGGCCGGCGATGGCAACAATGTCTGCGCAAGCTTTCTGCATGCGGCCGGGCAATTCGGCTTTGATTTTACCTTCACCGGCCCGGAAACGCTGGACCCCGAGGAAAAGTTCGTGCAGTTCGCCCGGAACAAGGGCTCCGATGTGCGCATCGAGCGCGACCCCAACGTTGCCGTGATCGGGGCAGATCTGGTTGTCACGGATACCTGGGTCAGCATGCATGATCCCGAATCCGCCAAGGAACGGCGGCACAACCAGTTGCGCGGCTATCAGGTGAACGAGGCGCTGATGGCGCGTGCAAAGCCTGACAGCCTGTTCATGCATTGCCTGCCCGCGCATCGCAACGACGAGGCGACAAGTGCCGTGATGGACGGCCCCCATTCGGTGATCTTCGACGAAGCGGAAAACCGTCTGCATGCCCAAAAGGCGATCATGCGCTGGTGTCTGGGCAAGTAAAAGTACTCTGCGTGTGGCCAATGGCACAGGGTTTGTCTCCGTCCGTCGGACGAACGGGACATTCTATCCCATATGGTGTTTCAGGATGACGGGGATGATCAGGTCCTCTTCATCCTCCAGATGCCGCACAAGTTGTCGTTCGAAGTTGCTCAGCTCTTCGTGAAACAGCAAGGCGGTGGCGCGCGGGTCTTCGGATCCCAAGGCCAGATTGGCGGACGCGGCAAAGCCTTGCAGCAGGGCGTCCAATGCGTCGTGGTCTCGGTCCAGAATGTCGAACCCCCGCGCCAGACGCGGCTCCAGTGCGAGCATGGTGGGGAAATAACTTTGATCCTCGATCTGATGGTGCGCGATCAGCCCGTCCAGCAACGGCTCGCCCGCGCGCACCAGCCTTTGTTTCCAGCGCAACGGGTCCATGTTCCCGTCACCCATCTGCTGCGCATCCTTCCGGATGGTGGCCAGCAATTGGCGAAAGCCGAGGTGGCGGTCCAGCCAGAACGCGGCCAGACCCTCGAACCCCGGCACATTCGACCACTCGCTGCGGGGCCAGTCGTCCAGAAGTGTCACTAGGTCAGATGGCAAACCACTTCGGCCAGAAAGATCATTTATCATTTTCGCGCACGTATCCTGATCCTGCGGGCCTTTGACTACTCTTGACGGATTGCGATCGGCGGCAGATCACTGACGCAACCGGCAAAAGGAAACGTCCCATGCACCACCGTTCTGTCGCGGTTTACGACCGCTTTCTGGCCAATCTTGCGCATATCCTGCAAAAAGCCGAGGCGCATTGCGAGGCAAAAAACATCAAGCCCGAGGCGATGCTGACGTTTCGCCTATTCCCTGACATGTTTCCGTTTGTAAAACAGGTGCAACTGACCTGCGATTTTGCCGCCCGCGCGGCTGCCCGTCTGGCAGGGGACGAGCCGAAAAGCTTTCCCGATACCGAAACCAGTTTTGCCGAATTGCGGGCGAGGGTCGAGGCCGCTCGAGGCTACATGGCGGGGTTTGATCCAGACCTCTATGTCAAAGCCGAAACCCGAGACATCACCCTGAAGATGCGCGGACAGGACGTTACCCTGACGGGAGAAAATTTCCTGAACCTCTATTCCCTGCCGCAATTCCATTTCCACCTGACAACCGCCTATAACATCCTGCGTCACAACGGGGTCCCCTTGGGCAAAGGCGACTACATGGGGGCGTAAAGGGTCAGGCCGCGATGGGTCGCACCGCGCGCATCTCATCCGCCCCGGCCGTGCGACCCGCCAGCAGGACAACCACGAGCAACAGAAGCGAAAGCGCGGCATAGGTCACGCGAAAGCCCACAGCCTCGGCCACGAACCCTATGCTGGCGGGGGCCACGAGTATCCCCGCGTAGCCCACCATCGTTACCGCCGAGATCGCGGTACCCGAGGCAAGCCCCGGATAATTTCCGGCGGCGGAAAACATGATCGGCACCATATTCGCGACCCCAAGGCCGGTTACAAAAAATGCTGCGATCGCAAGGCCATCACTGGGTGCCATTGCTGCCAGCATCATCCCCGTTGCGGCCACAAGCCCCGATGCCCGCAGCGTTTTTACGGCACCAAACCGGTTGCGCACGCCGTCACCGGCAAAGCGCATGATCGCCATGGCCCCGGCGAACAATGCAAAACCAAGACCTGACCGGAAAACGTCCGAGCCCAACTCTTTTTGCAGATAAAGTGCCGCCCAATCCAGCACAGCGCCTTCGGGGACCATGGAAAACAACGCCATCGCCCCCAGCAGCCACAACCCGGCCTTACGCGGAAGCAAGACAGCCTTTTCCCGCTTGCCGCTCACGGAAACCGGGACAGGCGCTTCACCGCGCAAAAGCGGCATGACTGCCAGAACCATCAGGGCTGACACCACGGCCACAAGCCCTGCTTGCACGTCGGCCCCCCAATGCGCAATGACCCAAGCCCCTGCTGACCCGCCGACGAAGCCGCCAAGGCTCCAAAACCCATGGCTTGACGACATGATTGCGCGCCCAAGGCGACGTTCCACCTCTACGGCATTCGCGTTCATCGCCACATCCATGCAGCCGATCAGAGCACCCAGCACCGCCATCGCAGGCACCAGCACCGCCATCGATGGCGCAAAAACCACCAACGGAAGCGCGGCCGAAGCCGACAGCGCAAAGCTTCGCAGCACCACAACCGATCCGTATCGCCCGATCAACCGGCCCGCAAACAGCATCGCACCCACGGCCCCCAGCCCCAGCACAAGGATCAGCAGCCCCAGCGTGAATTCGGTGATTTGATGACGCGGCAACAAAAGCGGGATCTGCGGTGCCCAGGCTCCCATTACAAACCCATTGGCTGCAAACATCACTGCCACTGCCCAACGGCCGCGCCGCGCTTCTGCCACTTCCATGGGCTTACTCCCCGTCCAGCGTCACTGGGTAAACCGCGCCGTGCAGCGGGAAAAGCCCCCCAGCTTCACAGATTGTGACAAAACCAAAAAAATACGGCGAACCGGGGGAGGACCGGTTCGCCGCAAAACCTTTGGGCACAGGGAGGAGGAAGGTACCCGCAGGAAAGCCGGATCACTTGCCGTAGGCGGCCTCGTGCGCGATGTCTTCGATCGACACACGCGCCACGTTGATGTCAGCCAGATCACGGTCAGACATCGCCGACAATTCGTTCAGGGTTTGCAGATAGACCGCGCGACGTTCGCGGGCGGTATTCCACTTGGCCAGAACGTCACCAACCCACCCTTTGACGGACGTGCCAGCGTCAGCGCGGGTAGCGGATCGGGAGTTTGCATAAGCCATTTTCAATTCCTCATCTCTTTCGGATTGGATCAGGCGGCCCATCCGCCTTTTCCGTTGGCACCAAGATGGGGTAAATGCTGCATCTGCACAATAGGCCGAAAGACCAAGGCTGATATGCATTCAGCGCATGCCTGTGCGGTTGGATATGAAAAATAGGATAGAAATTTCGTAAATATGACGTAAAATTGAAAATACGTACAGAATTTCGCCCTTAGGTAAGGCGAAAACGCAGGGCTTGTGTCCTGGTCAGTGACGTCCCAGCAGGGCGAGCATTTCCGCCGCAGCGGCTTCAGGTGACAATTCCGCTGCCTCGACCCGCGCGCCAAGTGCCGCCATTGACCCCTTGGCCGGTTCACGGTCCAGCACCGACAGCAGACCTTGCCGCACCTCTTCACCAAACCAATGCCGGGCCTGATGCGCGCGCCGACTGTCCCAATGGCCTTGCGCCCGACGCCAGGCCGCCAATCCCTGAATATCGTCCCAAGCGGTCGCCAGACCCGTCTGTTCGACCGCTGACACGCAGACGGCCTTGGGAAAACCTTCGGGGTCTTGCGGACGACGTCGCAAAAGGCGCAGCGCCCCGGCATAATCGGCCATGGTCCGCATCGCGGCGGGTTTCAGGTCGCCATCCGCCTTGTTGACCAGGATGATGTCGGCCATCTCCATGATTCCACGCTTTACACCCTGCAATTCATCGCCCCCTGCAGGTGCCAGAAGCAGGATGAACAGATCGCAGATCTCGGACACCACGGTTTCGGACTGACCCACCCCTACGGTTTCCACCAGAACGACATCAAACCCGGCGGCTTCGCACAGGGCCACCGCTTCGCGCGTGCGGCGGGCCACGCCGCCCATCTGGGCCTGACTGGGGGAAGGGCGAATAAACGCCGCCGGTTCGCGGCTCAGCCGCTCCATCCTGGTCTTGTCGCCAAGGATTGACCCCCCGGACCGGGCCGAGGACGGATCCACTGCCAGCACTGCAACCCGCAAGCCTGCCGCCACCAGCATCATGCCGAACGCTTCTATGAAGGTGGACTTGCCGACACCCGGCGTCCCCGACAACCCGATGCGCAGCGCCTGCCGCCCCGCAGCGCGCGCCTCCGCGACCAACGTGACAGCGTCAGCCCGGTGATCGGCGCGCGAACTTTCGACCCGCGTGATCGCCCGTGCCAAAGCCCTGCGATCACCGTCGACTACGGCCCTGGCCAGTTCTGTCATGTCCATCCGGTCGTCCATCCGTCACAACTGCTTGATCTGCCAGGCCTGTAGGCGCTTAATCGCTCAAACCGGCAGATCCAATCATTCCTTCCGCCTTTCATGCCCTATACCCATGCTGGATGCCAGCCCATGCGGAATGCATGGCCAAGCCCAAGGAATGTAAGATGTTGCGCCGCTTTTCTGTTGCTGGACTGATGTTTTTGTTCTGTGTGCCGCCGTCTGCCGCGCAAGAGACGCAGACCGCACGCTTTACCATCTCGATCAGCGGTCTGACCGCAGGCAAGATGACCCTTGGCGCCAACCATGGCAATGGCAGCTATGCCGTGTCCGCCAATACCGCCTCGGCAGGTCTGGCGGGGCTGTTCCGGTCGTTCAGTCTGACCACCCGCGTGCGCGGCACCGAGCAGGCCGGCCGTCTTGTTCCTGCAAGCTACACCTCACGCACCGAAGGCTCGCGCGAAGGGCGCGGGGCGGACCTGTCGTTCAAGAATGGAATTGCGACGGTCCTGCGGGCAGATGCCCCCAGCCCGGATGCCCCGCCAGTGGATCCCACGCAGCACAAGGGCGCGATCGATCCCTTGACCGGGCTCTATGCGATTTTGCGCGATACCACCCCGGATCGTGCCTGTCGCTTGAGTTTGAAAATGTTCGATGGGCATCGTATCAGCCGCGTTTCGCTGTCTGAGCCGAAAGCCGATGGCAACAACCTAAGCTGTCAGGGTCTGTACCGGCGCATCGAAGGCTACCCGCCCGACGAGATCGCCAAACGGTCAGAATTTCCTTTTGTCGTGACGTACACAGCGGTTGGCGACGGCACAATGCGGGCCACCGAAGTTTCGATGGACAGTCTGTTCGGGCCTGCCCGGCTTACGCGCGACAACTGATCCGGCTTGATATGATCCGCGCGCCGGCCTAATCCGCGCCATGGCAGACGCGCTTCCCATCGATGACGTAATCCCCGACCTGAAGGCCGCTCTGGCCGGGCGCGGGCTTGCGGTGTTGCAGGCGCCACCGGGCGCGGGGAAAACCACTCGGGTTCCGCTGGCGCTTTTGCCCCAGATCGCCGGCTGCATCCTGATGCTGGAACCGCGTCGCCTTGCCACCCGCGCCGCGGCGGCGCGCATGGCTGATACCCTGGGCGAGCGCTTGGGCCATACCGTCGGCTACCGCATCCGCGGCGAGGCGAAGGTCAGCGGGCAGACCCGGATCGAGGTGGTCACCGAAGGCATCCTGACCCGCATGATCCAGTCGGACGCAGACCTTCCCGGTGTTGGTCTGATCATCTTCGACGAATTCCACGAACGCTCGCTTCAGGCTGATCTTGGCCTGGCCTTGGCGCTGGAGATCCGGGGAGCACTGCGGCCGGACCTTCAGCTTCTGGTGATGTCGGCCACGTTGGACGCAGCCCCCGTGGCCGCCTTGATGGGGGATGCGCCCCTGATCACCTCTGCGGGGCGCGCCTATCCGGTGGACACCCGTTGGCTGCCCCGCCCGCCAGATACGTCCCTGCGATTTGAGGTTGCGATGGCCGGTCTGATCCGACAGGCGCTGGACGACGTGCCCGAGGGCGACATACTGGCCTTCCTGCCGGGCGAGGGCGAAATCCGCAGGGTCGAGGCCGCGCTGCAAAATACCCCCGGCCTGACCATCCGTCCGTTGTTTGGCACGATGGATTTTGCCGCGCAACAGGCTGCCCTTGGTCCGGTGCCGGGACGAAAGCTGGTTCTGGCCACGTCGATCGCCGAAACCTCACTGACCATTCCCGGCGTGGGTGTGGTAGTGGATGGGGGCCGCGCCCGCCGCGCTCGGTTTGATCCGGGCTCTGGCATGTCACGCTTGGTGACAGAACGGGTGACAAAAGCCGAGGCCGAACAGCGGCGAGGCAGGGCTGGGCGCGTGGCACCCGGCGTTTGCTATCGGCTGTGGACCAAAGGCGAGGAGGGGGGCTTGTCTGCCTTTCCGCCAGCGGAAATCGAGGCCGCCGATCTGACGCCACTCGCCTTGGAACTGGCGCTATGGGGAGAGGCGGATCTGCCGTTTCTCACCCCGCCACATCCCGGTGTTCTGGCCGAGGCGCGGGCCTTGCTTCATGGTCTTGGTGCGCTTGATGTGACGGGGCGCATCACGTCACATGGTCGCGCGCTGGCTGGTTTGCCCCTTCACCCCCGGCTTGCACATATGCTGGTGGTCGCAGGACCACGCGCGGCGCCACTTGCCGCGCTGCTGGCCGAACGCGATCCGATGCGCGGGGCAGGCACCGATCTTCTGGCACGTCTGAAAGCTATCGACCGCCCCCCGCCCGAGGCGCATCGTCCGACAATTGATCGTATCCGCGACGAAGCGCGGCGCCTTGCGCGCATGATCCCGACAGCGCAGCGCCCCGACCTGACGCCCGCGCAGATGGCGGCGCTTGCCTATCCGGACCGTATCGGCCTGCGGCGCAAGGGCGATGCGCCCCGGTGGGTGCTGTCAAACGGCAAGGGGGCAGCCATGGCACTTGGCCAACCGCTGTCGGCGGCGCGCCTTCTGGTCGCGACCGATCTGGATGGTGACCCGCGCGAAGCCCAAATCCGACAAGCTGCGATTTTGACCGAGGTCGAGTTGCGCCAGCTGTTCGCGGATCAGATCGCATGGACAGAACTGTGCGAATGGTCGCGGCGCGACGGAAGGGTGCTGGCCCGCAAACAGGAATGTTTTGGCGCGTTGATCCTGGCCGAACGCCCGTGGCCTGATGCGCCGCCAGAAGCATTGGCGCGTGCAGCCCTTGACGGTCTGCGCCAGATTGGCCTGCCATGGACGGCCGCTGCGCGTCGCCTTCGCGCGCGGATCCGCCTGAGCCGTACCGATGACTGGCCCGACGTGACGGACGACGCACTTCTTGCCGCCGCAGAGGATTGGCTTTTGCCGCATCTGTCATCTCTGAAAACCGAAGCGGACCTGCGCGCACTTGATCTGTCAGACCCGCTTAAGGCTCTGATCGGATGGGACCGCATGCAAGAGGTGGACCGCGTCGCACCGGCGACATTCGAAACACCGCTGGGACGCAAGGCTTCGATTGATTACGATGGCGACTACCCGGCAATCGAAGTTCGGTTGCAAGAATTGTTCGGTCTGACCCGGCACCCGACCGTCGGCGCGCATCGCCTGCCACTGCGGATCACCCTGCTGTCACCGGCCCAACGTCCGGTGCAGGTCACGCTTGATCTTCCGGGCTTCTGGGCCAACAGCTACAGTGATGTGCGCAAGGACATGCGCGGACAGTATCCCCGCCACCCTTGGCCCGAAGATCCGACAACCGCCGACCCGACCGTGCGCGCCAAACCGCGCGGAACCTGACGGTGTCGCAAGGTTGCACGGCACCGGTGTCCCCATCTGTCGGGCTACTCCGGTCAAAGCATGTCCGTCTCCTCCGGTTGTGTCCGTTTCTGCCGCCCGGTCGGGTGAATCGCTTGACGGGGCAGGCAATCACGCGTAAACGCAGCCATCGAATTCGAGGTCGCGCCTGCGCAGGCCTTGTTGTTTTTGCACCTTACGCCCTGCTGGCGTTGACTTGAAGGATAACGACGATGTCGCGCGTCTGCGAACTTTCGGGCAAGGGCCCGATGACCGGTAACACCATCAGCCACGCCAACAACAAATCGCGGCGTCGCTTCCTGCCAAACCTGAACGAAGTCACGCTGATGTCAGACGTACTTGGTCAGTCTTTCAAACTGCGAATTTCTGCTGCGGCCCTGCGCACGGTAGACCATCGCGGCGGTCTGGACGCGTTTCTTGCCAAGGCTAAGGACGACGAACTGTCCGGCGCAGCGCTGAAGATAAAGAAAGATATCGCCAAGGCGCAAGCAAGCGCCTGATACTACGCTGCTTATGTATAAACCCCGCCCGCATCTGCGCGGCGGGGTTTTTTAATTTGTAGCGTCAATTGTGGCCACGGTTATCGAGCGCAATACGCTTCGGCCTGTTCGCCGAAGGATTTGTATCGTGTCCAAAAGTCATTGTCCGCGTCAGACTTTGACAGTCGAATCTTTTGCGCCCGCTCCGGATCCTTGAAAAAGCTGGCAGCCTTGCGCTGATCCGTGCCGCGCAGAGTCATGTCAGCGACCTGTTGGATACACGAGCAAACAGACCGATCCGCAACCCGCCGGTCCGACGCCAAACAAGCCCGCTCAATCGGGCCTGCGACGGCAAGTGATGTCGAAAGGGAAAGAAGTGTTGCGACGCATGCCGCAAAAACAACAGGTTTCATGATCTTCTGCCTCTATGCCGGGGACGGGGTAACCCTGCGCCACTGGTCGTTTTCTGTCAGGTATCATGACGATTCGGCGCAGGATTTTCAATGCCGCAGCGCAGCTAGGCGATGGATCGCCCAAATACGCCAGCTGTGGTGTGTGGACTACACACGGCCCACCAGATCAAGCGGTGTGTTGGTCTGTCAGCGGCCCTGGCCTTTGTCCGGGCCTGGCAATCTGCCCGGCGGGGTGGCGAACCTGCAAGAATCGATGCAATGGCGTGCCACGATTTCTGAAAGGCTGATTGTTTGATTCGCGCCAGTCGAAGGACGATCCGCAGCCACTTTGGCGACTGCGGACCATTGCATTTGCGTCGGGACGATCAGGCCGTCTTGCGACGGCGCATCAGGGCCGCGCCGCCCAAAGCTGCCAGCAGAAGCGGCAAGGACGCAGGCAGCGGAACGGCAGCCGTGGTATAGGTGATGTTGCCGTAGGCGTATCCGGCCCCGGTTGACGCCGAATTGTCGAAAAGGATCGACCGCAGCGCGCCAAGATAGGACAGGTCGGAAAATGCCACGCCCGAGGTTGACGTCAGCAACACGCTGCTGATCAGCGCGCCCAGACCATCGAAAATAGACAATGACGCACTGTCTCCCGGATTGCCGAAGCCGTAGTCGAAGGCCACGTTGCTGACATCCTCGTCGAAAGTCAGCGTCATGCTGCCGTTGCAGCCTGCGCCGCCAAGTGGGCAAAGCGCGTTCGCCACAAAGTCGCCGACTGCAAGGGTGGTGCCAGCTCCTGCGGTCGCTGTGGCACCCGTGGCAACCAAGGTGGTGCCGTCATTGGTTGCGGTGGTGAAGTCGATGACGGCCGCCTGTGCCGATCCTGCGAAGGCAAGTGCGGTGACGGTCGCACCAAGTTTGAGGTCGGAAAGCATTCTGTTTCTCCTAGTTGAACAATAATGTTTATTTCCGCCCACTGTCGCAATGATTGTATAACTGTGAGCGACACAATCTAGAATTGTAATTACCTAGCGTCAACTCCTTCTTGGCGAGCATGTGCTGCCCCCCTGCGGTCTATCTTCCGCGTGCCGATTGACTCTGCTATACGCCGCGCATGACCCAGCTTGATCTCATCCGTAATTTCTCGATCGTGGCCCACATCGACCACGGAAAATCCACACTCGCCGACCGGCTGATCCAGATGACCGGTACGGTCGCTGCGCGTGATATGAAGGCGCAGATGCTTGACAGCATGGATATCGAACGGGAACGCGGCATTACGATCAAGGCCAACACAGTGCGGATCGAATATCCCGCCAAGGATGGCAAAACCTACATCCTGAACCTGATCGACACACCCGGCCATGTGGACTTCGCCTATGAGGTCAGCCGGTCGATGCGTGCCGTCGAGGGTTCGCTTTTGGTGGTGGATGCCAGCCAGGGCGTCGAGGCGCAGACCCTCGCCAACGTGTATCAGGCGCTGGATGCGGGGCATGAAATCGTGCCAGTCTTGAACAAGATCGACCTTCCGGCCGCTGAACCCGAACGGGTCAAACAGCAGATCGAGGATGTGATTGGGCTTGATGCGTCGGATGCGATCAACATTTCCGCCAAATCCGGCCTCGGCATCCCTGATGTGCTGGAGGCGATTGTCACCCGCCTGCCCGCGCCAAAGGGGGACCGTAACGCACCACTGAAGGCGATGTTGGTCGATAGTTGGTATGACAGCTATCTGGGCGTGGTCGTCATGATCCGCGTCATCGACGGCGTGATCCGCAAGGGCGACCGCATCAAGATGATGCAGACCAATGCGGTGTATGGCGTTGACAAGCTGGCGGTGCTGAAGCCGCAGATGGTGGACATTGACGAGTTGGGACCGGGCGAGATCGGCATCTGGACAGGCTCGATCAAACAGGTGCGCGACACCCGCGTCGGCGATACGATCACGTCCGAGAAAAAGGGCTGCGAAACCCCACTGCCGGGTTTCAAACCCGCGCAGCCGGTGGTGTTCTGCGGCCTGTTCCCGGTCGATGCCGCCGACTTTGAAGATCTGCGCGATGCCATCGAAAAGCTTCAACTCAACGACGCGTCCTTTAGTTCGGAAATGGAAACCTCGGCAGCACTTGGTTTTGGCTTCCGCTGCGGCTTCCTCGGCCTTCTGCACCTTGAGGTGATCCGTGACCGGTTGGAGCGGGAATATGACCTTGACTTGATCACAACCGCTCCAAGCGTGGTGTTCAAGCTGCACATGAAGGACGGGGAGGTGCGCGATTTGCACAACCCCGCCGACATGCCGGACCTGACCTACATCGACCACATCACCGAGCCGCGCATCAAGGCCACCATCATGGTGCCGGATGAATATCTGGGTGACGTGCTGAAACTGTGCCAGGACCGTCGTGGTATTCAGCTTGACCTTTCCTATGCCGGCTCCCGTGCCATGGTGGTCTATGACCTGCCACTGGCCGAGGTGGTGTTCGACTTCTACGACCGGCTGAAATCGGTGACCAAGGGATATGCCAGCTTTGACTATGTGATCAGCGAATACCGCGAGGATTTTCTGGTCAAGATGTCGATCCTTGTGAACGAAGAACCCGTGGATGCCCTATCGATGATGGTCCACCGTGACCGGGCCGAGGCGCGGGGCCGCGCGATGGTGGAAAAGCTCAAGGAACTGATCCCCCGCCACATGTTCAAGATCCCGATCCAGGCAGCAATCGGCGCGCGCGTGATCGCGCGGGAAACCTTGTCTGCGATGCGCAAGGACGTGACGGCGAAATGCTACGGCGGGGATGCAACGCGCAAACGCAAGCTGCTGGACAAGCAAAAGGCCGGGAAAAAACGGATGCGCCAGTTCGGTAAGGTGGAGATCCCGCAAGAGGCGTTTATCTCGGCGTTGAAGATGGATGGGTGAGGCGAGGACAAATCCCATCTTTAGATAGGCTGCCCAAGCACCTACGGTTTATGGCCCCGCACATTTGAATGCAAAGGTCTGCACGGCGAAGTGTTGTGGAGGTGTTTTATCGCTGATGCGTTGGCCTTCACGGAATTCCGTTTGAAGAAATTCTTTGTGCCCCATTGTCATGTAACAGGAAAACGCGGAGCACATGCCCTTCCTTTCCTGCAAGTGAATTGCGATACCTTTACCGCGAGGCGGAGCGCGCCTCATTGGTAATCGTGGCACCGGCGACTTGGAGGTCGCGGCCAGCCCCGGCAACGGTGCCGCAGGCGGAGAGGGTCAAGGCGGCGAGCAGGGAGACGAGGGTCAGGCGGGATTTCATCGGGGGAGTCCTCTCGGTTATATCGCTGGCCAACGCATGGCGATGGATTAAGTTCCGCCCTGCTGCGATTTTTGCAATTTTTACCAATTGTTAACCCTTCCTCAGCCACATTCCGTTGATGCGAACTCTTGTCCTTATCCTTCTCCTCTCTGCCTGCGGGGCCCAACCCGCGCCGCAGTTCTTCGGGGCCAAACGCACCGACGTCACCCGTGATGGTCGCAGCTATACGGTGTTCCAGAAAGACGACGCGGTCGAGGTGATCCGTCTTGGCCGGGCCCGGCGCGGCGAGCATCAGGGTATCCGCGCCACCATGATCACCCTGATCCCCGAGGTCACGGGCTGCACCCTGATC
>JBKBOF010000017.1:10718-30152 GCA_046294955.1 Paracoccaceae bacterium | reverse complement strand
CAGGCCACGACAGGACTGGTGCTGGCCCATGTCGTGACCGGCGACGAGCGTCTTGACGCATTGGCAGCCAGTGGATTGTTCGGTCTGGGCGAAACACTTCGGGCGCGCACCTCGGTCGAGCCGGACCGTCCGATCGGCGTCAACGTCGAAACCGACGAGCTGGCATTCTTTCCATTCCTGTATTGGCCGGTTTCCACAGCGCAACCACTGCCGTCGGCGGCAGCCTATTCGAAGCTGAACGATTACCTGCACACGGGCGGAATGATTCTTTTTGACACGCGCGATGGCGATCTGCCGGGCGGCAGTTCTCCGGAAGCGCAGCATTTGCAAAGGCTTGCGGCAGGGCTCAACATCCCGCCATTGGAACAGATCCCGGCTGACCATGTGCTGACGCGCACCTTCTATCTGCTACAGGATTTTCCGGGTCGTCATGTGCGGGGGCCTTTGTGGGTAGAGGCAGCCCCGCCGGATGCCGAGCAGGTCGAAGGCATGCCGTTTCGCAACCTGAATGATGGTGTGACACCTGTGGTGATTGGCGGAAATGACTGGGCTGCGGCTTGGGCGATATCCGAAACAGGCGCGCCTATGGTGCCGGTTGGCCGTGGATTTGCTGGCGAGCGTCAGCGCGAGATGGCTTTTCGGTTCGGGGTCAACCTGATCATGCATGTGCTGACCGGCAACTACAAATCCGATCAGGTCCATGTGCCTGCATTGCTGGAAAGGCTTGGCCAATGACGCAAAGCCTTGTATTTGCCCCCCTGATTTCATGGCCCCTGATCTGGGGTGGGTTGGGTTTTGCCGTGGTTTTGGTCGGGCTTGCGCTGATGCGCGGTCTGTCGGGCTGGTGGTTGCGTGCGTTGGCAGCAAGCGCCGTACTTCTGGCTTTGGCAAACCCTGCCTTGCAGGTAGAAGACCGCAACCCGCAAAGTGATATCGTGATCGCGGTGGTGGATGAAAGCGCCAGCCAGAATCTGTCCGACAGGCCCGACCAGACCGCGCGGGCGCTGGCCGCCCTTGAGGCAGAGGTCGCGGCACTGGACAATACAGACCTGCGGGTGGTTCGAGTGGAAGACGGGGCCGAAGACGCGGGCACCCTCGCGATGACTGCGCTGGCCGAGGCATTGGCCGATGAACCGCGTGCCCGCGTGGCTGGGGCGGTTATCATCACCGACGGTCAGGTGCATGACCTTGGTGTGGCGCCCAATTTACCTGCACCGCTGCATGTTTTGCTGACCGGTCAGCCGACTGATTGGGATCGACGCTTGATCGTCAAGAACGCGCCAGCCTTCGCGATTTTGGGCGAAGAGGTGACGCTGATCCTGCGGATCGAAGATCAGGGTGCCGTCCCGGCCAGCGTTAGCGGAATGGCAAGCCTGACCATCGCTGTCGATGCAGACGCGCCGCAAACCTACACCGTTCCGGTGGGCGAAGATTTACAGCTTCCGGTGACCTTGCCCCATGGTGGGATGAACGTGCTTCAATTCAGTATTGCGGCCGCCGATGGGGAATTGACCGACCGCAACAATGCCGCCGTTGTGCAGATCAACGGCGTGCGCGACCGGTTGCGCGTGCTGTTGGTGTCGGGGGAGCCGCACGCTGGCGAACGGGTGTGGCGCAATCTTCTGAAATCCGATGCAAGCGTGGATCTGGTCCATTTCACAATTCTGCGGCCGCCCGAAAAGCAGGACGGAATTCCGGTCAGCGAACTGTCCCTGATCGCGTTCCCGACGCGGGAGCTGTTTGTTGAAAAGATCGAGGAATTCGATCTGATCATATTCGACCGTTACCGCATGCGGGGGATCCTGCCGATGTCCTATATGGACAACATCGTGCAATACGTCCGCAATGGCGGCACGGTTCTGGTGGCGGCAGGGCCTGAGTATGGCGCGGTTGACAGCCTTTGGCGGTCGCCGTTGGCAGAGATTTTGCCAGCCGATCCTACGGCCCGGGTGGTCGAAGGCGGGTTCACGCCGGCGCTCACGGATCTTGGCCGCCGTCATCCGGTCACCGAAGGGCTAGATGCTTTGGCACCGCAAGGTGGGTGGGGCCGTTGGTTCCGCATGGTGGATGTGATTCCCCGCGCCGGACAAGTGGTGATGGAAGGCCCGGACCAACGGCCCTTGCTGATCCTGAACCGGGTGGACGAAGGCAGGGTGGCGATTTTGGCATCGGATCACGCATGGCTTTGGGGGCGCGGCTACGAAGGCGGTGGCCCGCAACTGGAACTGTTGCGGCGATTGGCTCACTGGATGCTGAAAGAACCCGAACTTGAGGAAGAGACGCTGAATGCGACCGTAAGGAACCAGACCCTGACCGTGACTCGCCGTAGCATCGAAGAGGCACCGCCCGGAGATGTGACCATCACGGCACCGGATGGCACCCTCTCTGCTCTGCCTCTGGTCCAAGTGACGCCTGGCCGTCATGAAGGCAGCGTCGATGTGCCAACAGTGGGCCTGTATCGTCTGGATCAGGGCAATCTGTCGCGGGTCGTTGCGGTGGGTCCGTCTTCCCCGCGTGAGTTTGTCGAAACCATTGCGTCAGGCGAGCCGTTGTCAGACATAGTTGCTGCCACGAATGGCGGCATTTTGCGTCTGTCGGATGGGTTGCCAAATGTGCGTCTGGTGCGAGAGGGCCGACCGGCATCTGGTCGGGGCTGGATCGGCGTGACCCCCCGCGGTGCCTATGTTACCGAGGATGTGCGGATCACCGCGCTATTGCCGGGCTGGGCATGGCTTGTGCTGGTGGCGATGTTCGCAATAGCGGCATGGCTTATCGAGGGTCGCAAAGGTGCACGCAAGCTTGCCTGACGGTGCGCGGGACGCATCAGCGCTTCAGCATCACCTCGCGCGAGACAGAGGCAAATTCGCGCCGCAGAAGGACGAGAGTTGTCGCAAAAGTGGCGATGATCAGCGCCCAGGATCCTAAAAGCCAACCGATGGCGGCAAGCGCGAAATAAATTGCGCGCAGGCCGCGGTTAAAGCTTTTTGCGGCGGTGATGTTGATCTCGGCCGCTTGTGCGGCGCGCGAATAGGCCAGCGGATCGGTCGGGTCGTTCGGTACGGCGGCCATCAGAATCGCGCAGTAGCCGAACAATCGATGCGACCAGACGAATTTCAGCAAGGCGTTGGCAAGAAAGATCAGCACGAGAATGATCTTCAACTCGACAACCACGCCTTCGGCTTCCAGCGTCAGATCGTGTGCCAGACTTTCCAGACGCGCTGCATTCCCGATCAGTGCGACACCCCCGCCGATGGCGATCATCGAGGCCGAGGCAAAGAACGCTGTCCCTTGCCGCAGGGAATCGATGACATTCGCATCGAAGATGCGGGGCGAGCGGGTTACAAATTGGCGCATCCAATCGCGCCGATAGTCTGCCATGACGGAAGACACGGACAGCCGGGACGTCGGCGGATGTTCGACCAACCATCCGGTCGCGATCCAAGCAACGATCAGAAAGACAAGCGCTGCGCCGTCCAGCAGACCCAATGGATGAACGGGAAACGGGATGAACATCCCGGGAGGATAGGCCGGATGCAACACAATTGACTATCAAAAAATTGGTTATTTCATTTTACCAATTATTGCAGTAGTATTTAGCAAACAAGTCGTGTGGGAGAGGACCGCCTGATGGAAATGCCCTTGCCGAATTCAATGATCCTGTCAGGTAAATCCCGTATTGTGGCGCGATTGCGCAGCGTGCTGCCCGCCGATGGTGTTATCGACAACGAAGCCGAAACCCGCGCTTATGAATGCGACGCATTGACAGCCTATCGCTGTCCGCCCCTTGCTGTGGTGTTGCCACGCTCCACGGACGAAGTGGCGGCAGTGCTGCGGATCTGCCACGAGGAAGGTGTGCCGGTCGTGCCGCGCGGATCCGGCACATCGCTTGCCGGGGGGGCATTGCCGACAGCGGATTGCGTGATCCTTGGCGTCAGCCGGATGAATGATGTCATTGAAACAGATTATGAAAACCGTTTTATCCGCGTTCAGGCCGGTCGCACGAACCTGAGCGTGACCGGCGCGGTCGAGACAGACGGCTTCTTCTATGCTCCTGACCCCTCCAGTCAGCTTGCCTGTGCGATTGCCGGCAATATCGCGATGAATTCTGGCGGGGCGCACTGTTTGAAATACGGGGTGACGACCAACAACCTGCTGGGGGTTACCCTGGTGCAGATGGACGGAACCGTGCTGGACATCGGGGGCGCCTATATGGACTCTGGCGGGCTGGACCTTCTGGGCGTGATTTGCGGGTCCGAGGGCCAGTTGGGTGTGGTGACCGAAGCCACGCTGCGCATCCTTCCCAAACCCGAAGGTGCCCGGCCCGTGTTGGTAGGGTTCGACAGCAACGAGGTGGCCGGGGCCTGTGTGTCCGACATCATCAAGGCGGGTGTTCTGCCGGTGGCGATCGAATTCATGGATCGCCCCTGCATCGAAGCGACCGAAGCCTTCGCCAAGGCCGGATATCCGATGTGCGAAGCGCTGTTGATCATCGAGGTCGAAGGCTCGCCTGCCGAAATTGACGAACAACTGGCGTTGATCAAGACAATCGCCCTGCGGCACAATCCTGTCGAGTTCCGCGAGGCTGCTGATGAGGATCAGGCCAAGCGCATCTGGCTGGGCCGTAAGTCGGCCTTTGGCGCGATGGGGCAGATCAATGATTACATGTGTCTGGATGGCACGATCCCGGTGTCGTCGCTGCCTTTGGTGCTGCGCCGGATCGGCGAGATGTCGAAAGAGGTCGGTTTGGATGTGGCCAATGTGTTTCATGCCGGTGACGGCAACATGCATCCCTTGATCCTGTTCGATGCAAACAAACCCGGCGATCTGGAAAAGTGCGAGGCACTGGGGGCGGATATTCTGCGGCTGTGTGTCGAAGTCGGGGGGTGCCTGACCGGCGAACACGGTGTTGGAATCGAAAAGCGTGATCTGATGGGTGTTCAGTTTACACCGCATGATCTTGAGGCACAGCTGGGGGTCAAGGACGTCTTTGATCCGCGATGGTTGCTGAACCCTGCCAAGGTGTTTCCGCTGGCGGCGACCGCCGACCGTCGCGCTGGCTGAGCAGTCGGGCTGGGGCGCTGCCCCAGACCCCGGGATATTTTTGAACAGATGAAAGGGCAGGACATGCGACCTGCGTCAGAGGCCGAACTGGCCGAGGCTATCCGCGCGGCAAACGCTCCGGTTTTCGTCCGTGGTGGCGGTACACGTGCCATCGGCGTGCAAGATGGCGAGGTTCTGGAGACGGGCGGTCTTTCCGGGGTGGAATTGTATGAGCCGGGGGCTTTGACACTTGTCGCTAGGGCGGGCACGCCGTTGTCCGAGATCGAGGCTTTGCTGGCGAAGGAAAATCAGAGGCTGCCCTTCGAGGTGCCGGATATGCGCGGGCTGATGGGGCGGCTCGGGGAAAGCACGCTTGGCGGTGTCGTTGCGGCCAATGCAAGCGGGCCGCGCCGCGTGCAGGTCGGGGCCTGTCGGGACAGTCTGATCGGGGTGCGGTTCGTGACCGGTGAAGGTGTTGTGGTCAAGAATGGTGGCCGGGTCATGAAGAACGTGACCGGGTATGATCTGGTCAAGCTGATGGCAGGTTCCTGGGGCACTTTGGGGGTGTTGACCGAGGTCGCCTTCAAGGTGCTGCCGGTGCCGGAAGCGGGCGCGACGCTGATCTTGCGTGGGTTGTCGGATCAGAATGCCGTGCAAGCGATGGCCGCAGCCCTTGGGTCTCCGTTCGAGGTCAGCGGCGCCGCGCATTGGCCCGGTGACGGAACGTTTTTGCGGATCGAGGGCTTTGCAACTTCGGTCGGATATCGAACCGAACGGCTGCAACGGCATTTGGCAGACTTTGGCGCTGTCGAGGTTGAACCGGGTACCGAGCGTTGGACGGCGATCCGTGATGTTGCCCCGTTCCATGGGCGTACCGGTGATGTCTGGCGATTGTCGGTCAAACCATCGGACGCCCCCGAGTTGGCGGCAAGGATGGATGCCGACGCGGTTTTGTATGATTGGGGGGGTGGATTGGTCTGGGCGTTGATGCCAGAGGGCACGGATGTCCGGGCGCGTTTGGGCACCTATCAAGGCCACGCGACGCGGGTGCGCGGCGAGGGTTCGGGGGCGTTTCAGCCGCAACCGACCGCCGTGGCCGGCCTGACCCGCGGGTTGCGCGCAAAGTTCGACCCACGGGGAATTTTGAATACTGGCCTGATGGGGGCATGAGATGCAGACAAATTTCAGTCCGGAACAGTTGAAGTACTCTGGTATTGCGCGGTCGAACGAGGTGTTGCGTACCTGCGTGCATTGCGGTTTTTGCACCGCGACATGTCCGACCTATCAGGTCCTGGGGGATGAGTTGGACAGCCCGCGTGGGCGGATCTATCTGATCAAGGACATGCTTGAAACGGGCCGTCCAGCGGATGCGCAGACGGTCAAGCACATTGACCGCTGCCTGTCCTGTCTGGCCTGCATGTCCACCTGCCCGTCCGGTGTGCATTACATGCATCTGGTGGACCACGCGCGCGAGTATATCGAAGCCACATACAAGCGCCCATTGATGGACCGGATGCTGCGTGCTGTTCTGGCGCGGGTCATCCCCTATCCGACGCGGTTTCGACTTGCCATGTTCGGCGCCAAGCTGGCGCGGCCTTTCCGGGGCCTCGTGCCTGACGCCCGACTGCGCGCGATGCTGGATATGGCGGCTGTTCCCATCCCTCCGGTCAGCCGCAATGATGATCCTCAGACATTCGCGCCGACGGCACCAAAGCGGATGCGGGTGGCCCTGATGACGGGATGTGCGCAGAAGGCGTTGAACACCGACATCAATGACGCAACAATCCGCATCCTGCGCCGTCTGGGGGCAGAAGTCGTGGTGGCGCAGGGCGCGGGCTGTTGTGGCGCGCTGACGCACCATATGGGCAAGGCTGACCTGTCCCACGCTTCGGCTGCCGCCAATATCCGGGCATGGATGGCCGAAAAGGCGGGCCTGGGCTTGGATGCGATCGTGATCAATACGTCTGGCTGTGGCACGACGGTCAAGGATTATGGCCATATGTTCCGCGATGATCCGCTTGCTGCGGATGCGGCGATCATTGCCGGTCTTGCGATGGATGTTTCAGAGGTGCTGACCAAACTGGGTTTGCCGCAAGGCGCCCCCAAGGGACTCAAGGTCGCCTATCACGCCGCATGCAGCTTGCAGCATGGCCAGCAGATCAAGACGCTGCCGAAAGACCTTCTCAAACGCGCAGGATTTACGGTTGTGGAGCCTGCCGACAGTCATTTGTGCTGTGGATCGGCGGGAACCTACAACCTTCTGCAACCTGAGATCAGCCAGCAGCTCAAGGCCCGCAAGGTTCAGACGCTGGAGGCACGGTCGCCCGACATCATTGCCGCGGGAAACATCGGTTGCATGATGCAAATCGGGTCGGCAACACAGGTGCCAATCGTGCATACGGTGGAATTGCTGGATTGGGCAACAGGCGGTCCAAAGCCACGGGGATTGCAAAAGGACCATTAGGGAAAGGCAGGGTCTGCCTTTCCCGCGATGTCATGCCGAAAAGGGGCATTCAATCACTGAACAGGATCGATCATAATATCAGGCACCACAGGATCGATCACGACTGCAGGTGCCGCGGTCGACCGCTTTTTGGTGTTCGCGGCCCCAAGGCCCACACCGACATTCATCCCGCCGCCGAGATCGAAGCCAACGTCCATGCCCACATAGCTGTTGGTGGCCAAATATGCGGCGCCGATATTCGGGCGAACGCGCTGCGATTTGAGCATGTAATCCACGCCGACCGAAGCAACGAACTTCTTGCGTTCGTTGTTCGAGAACAAGCGCAAACCAAGGCCGACATCGCTTTGTGCGCCGCCACCATAGGTGAAGGTTACACCCAATCCGACGGTGGGTTCAGCAACCGCTGGTCCTGCCAGCACAAGCATCAGGGGTAGGGCTTTCAAAATGGATTTTCGCATCATGCGCTCCTGCATTTCGGGTAGGTGCTGCAAGTTAACCTTTTGGTCGGATTGTAGCAAGTTTTCTGGCACCGTTGGCATGGTGATTGCATGCGGCCACAAAAGCGCCAAACTCCGCTGGCATCCCGCGTCGAAAGGTTAATGGAGGATTTATGCATCCCTTTCGAGACATCGCACGACGAATTGCTGCGGGTCTGACATCAGCGTTGCTGATGGCCCTTCCGGTCCCCGCGCAGGACGTGGGTCTGCGATTGCTGCAAACGGGCGATGATTCTCGCGGGTGGGAGGCGGTGGGGCGTCTCAATCTGGGTGACAAGGGCTTTTGCACCGGCGCGTTGATCGCCGAGGATCTGGTGCTGACCGCAGCACATTGCCTGTTCGACAAGACCACAGGTCAAAGTATCGACGCGACTTCCATCCAGTTTCTTGCCGGTTGGCGCAATGGGCGTGCCGCCGCTTATCGTGGTGTACGCAGGGCGGTGGCGCATCCCGAATATGTCTATGGTGGGCGCAACAGCGTGGATCGCGTGCCGTTTGATCTGGCCCTCTTGCAGCTGGATCAGCCGATCCGCCTGCCGTCGATCCGGCCTTTTGCCACCGATGACCGTCCGCACACCGGAGACAAGGTCGAGGTGGTGTCTTATGCGCAAGACCGGGCAGAGGCTCCGTCGTTGCAGCAGGTGTGCCATGTGCTGGGGCGGCAATCGGTGGCAGAGGATTCCGCCAAGTCCGACGGCGGAAAGTACGACACTCTGGTTTTGTCCTGCGATGTCGATTTCGGATCATCCGGGGCTCCGATTTTCTCGCTGCGGGATGGCACCTTGCGGATCGTTTCGGTGGTATCGGCCAAGGCCGAGGTTGATGGGCAGAAGGTGTCTCTTGGTACGCCACTGGCGGATCACGTCGATTTCCTGCGCAAGAAGCTGGCCGAAGGCGGGTCGCGTCTGCGCCCAGCGAATGTAAAGGTGCTGTCCGGCGGATCGGGTGGCAAATTCGTGCAGCCATGAAGCGGGTTCTGGCTCTTTGGCTTGCCTGTATGACAGTCGGGCCCGGCATGGCTCAGAATTCGGGGCTAGAGCAATTGACACGCCCCGATCAGATCATCAGCTGGAAAGCCGTGGGTCGGGTGGATTTCGGCACCGCGTCTTATTGCACGGGCACATTGATTGCGGCCGATCTGGTCCTTACCGCCGCGCATTGCCTGTTTGATGGCCAAGGTGCGCCTCACCCTGTCGGCCAGATCACCTTTCGCGCAGGCTATGCTGATGGCGCTTCGGTTGCCGAAGCAACGGTCGCCCGAGCAACGGCGCATGGTCGCTATGTTCCATCCCGGACAGGGCAGCAAGATGGGCAACAGATCCTGTATGATGTTGCTTTGTTGCAATTGGCAACGCCGATTTCCACTGCCCTGGCGCCGCCCTTTGCCGTCGACAGTCCGGGCAAGGGAGATGAGGTCAGCGTTGTGTCCTATGCGCGCGGGCGCGATACGGCCCTGTCGTGGCAGCGCGCCTGCACGGTTCTGGGTCGGGACCGGGGTTTGATTGCGGTCGATTGCGATGTCACCTTCGGGTCGTCAGGTGCACCTGTATTTGACCGCAGCAGGGGCAGGGCGCGCATTGTTTCGATCATTTCTGCCGGGCAGAATGCGGCCGACAAGACCGTGGCCTTCGGAATGGAATTGCCAAGGCTGGTGTCCGATCTGAAAGCGCAGCTGCGGTCCGGCCGCGGGGTCGTGTCGGCCGAGGGTCCGGCAAAATCGGCTTCCGGCACATCGGTACGGCGGATTTCGGTGGGATCAGAGAACCGGTCTGCCGGGGGCGCTCGGTTTGTGAAAGTGCCCGACAACTGATCCTCGGGGACCTTGAAACCGGGTTTTTGGCTTCCTAACTTTGGGGTGTCCGGGTGCCATGATGGGCCCGGCGCAACCGAATGCCCGCCCTTGACGGGGGGCAACACCAGCATCGCTTTTACATGAGGATGACCCATGCGTACCTTTGATCTTGCCCCGCTCTATCGTGCCACTGTCGGCTTTGACCGCATCGCCGATCTTATGGACCGCGCCTTGGCCGCCGACGTGGCGCAGACGACTTATCCCCCTTATAACATTGAAAAGACGGCGGAAGATGCCTACCGCATCTCGATTGCCGTGGCCGGATTTTCGCCCGAGGAACTGTCGGTCGAGGTGAAAGACGGTGCACTGCATGTGACCGCCCGCAAAGCGCCAGAGGCAGAGGGCAAGACCTATCTGCACCGTGGGATCGCGACGCGCGCCTTTGAACGGCGTTTTGCCCTTGCCGACCATGTGCGGGTGACCGGTGCCGGTCACGAACATGGCATGCTGCACATCGATCTGATCCGCGAAACGCCGGAGGCGTTGAAGCCCCGCCGGATCGAAATCGCCCGCCCGGGCGACATTCAGACCAAGGCGTTGGAAAGCGTCGAAGTTTAAGGCGCAAGGACGCTTGACCGGGGCCGCGCTGGATGCGCGGCCCCGTTTTCATTTGCGCGCCAAGGATTTCGCGAGTCGCATCAGATTGACCGCCTCGACTCGGTAGCCGAACGTATCGGTGCCCCGGTTCGCGTCGGCAAGCGTGATCGCCTGATCCCAGCCCCAATCCCCCAGATAGTCGGATCCGCGCAGCAGCTGGCCAAAGCCAGCGATGGCAATGGCAAAGCGCGCATCCTCTGTTGCTTCGCCGTCTGCGGTGATCGGGGTTTCGATCAACGCACTGATTGTCTCGCCCGGTGCCTTGTAGCGCAGGCGCAGGAAACCGAGTTCGGTCGCCTCACGCGCAGGGGGCAGGGGTGCCTCTGCCGTGCCATAGCGCAGCGGATGGTTCAAAAGGGCCGGACTGTCCGGCGCGGTGACTTCGTAAATGGCGGTCACGCTATGGCCCGCACCGATTTCTCCCGCATCCACCGCATCATTGTTGAAATCCTCGCGCCGCAAGGCGCGGGTCTCGTATCCGATCAGCCGGTATTCGGCAACCTGCGCGGGGTTCCACTCCACCTCGATCTTCACGTCATTCGCAATCGGGAACAAAGCGCCACTCAACTGGTCCACCAACACTTTGCGCGCCTCTTGCAGCGTGTCGATATAGGCGGCCATGCCATTTCCATTCTGGGTCAGCGCCTGCATCGTGGCATCGTCCAGAGTGCCGCGCCCAAAGCCAAGGACCGACAGGAATACCCCTGTACTCCGCTTTCTGGCGATATAGGCGGCCAAGCCTTCGGGGTCGCTGATGCCAACATTGAAATCGCCATCCGTCGCCAGTACCACGCGCGAGACTTCCCCAGCGCTGGTCATGCTTTGGGCCAACCGGTAAGCCAGTTCCAACCCTTCCGCCCCGGCGGTTGCCCCCCCTGCCTCCAACCTGTCCAAGGCATCAAGGATAGCCTCGCGGTCGCTGGCCGGTGTGGGCGGTAAAACCTCGCCTGCGGCGCCGGCATAGGCCACGATTGCAATCTGATCCTCGGGACGCAGTTCGGACAGCATTAATTGCAGCGATTGCTTCAGAAGCGGCAGTTTGTTGGTTGCCTCCATCGATCCCGATGTGTCGATCAAAAAGACAAGGTTTAGATTGGGGCGTGTCTCCACGTCCGGCATCCGGCCCTGAACCACGATATGTGCCAGCCGCGTGCCTGTGTTCCACGGTGTCGGCATCAATGTCACCGTCAGGCGGAAGGGGGCCTCGCCGGGCGCGGGGGCGGGGTAGGAATACGGAAAATAATTCACCATTTCCTCTACGCGCACCGCATCCGGGTCGGGCATGGCACCGGACATCAGGCTGTCGCGCACGAAGGCATAGGACGCCGTGTCCACATCGATGGAAAAGGTGGATACTGGCGAGTCGATGGTCACTTGCACCGGATTTGCGGTGGAATTGGCAAAGGTTTCGTTCGCAGCCATGGCCCGAGGGGCACGGTCCGGCTCGCGCAGTCCTGCGATTGACGGCTCGACCAACGGATCGGCAAGCTCTATTTTCGCCATCGGTTGGGCCGGGGCCGCTATCGGTGCTGCAATGACTTCTTGCCGCGCCGGCTCTTGCACTTGCGCGATGTCGGCTGCCGCTGTTCGGTCGGGCAGTTGCGCTGTGCCGGGCGCGGCAGCAGGTGCGGTTGTCGGCGGTGTCGTCAGAGTGCCATCGTGGGGAAGAAACACAAAGACCCCCAGGGCAAGGGCCGCAAAAGATGTGCTGGCCACAAGGACAGGTTTCCGTTTCAGGCTCGCCAGCATCTTGTGCACTCCATCAAAAAATCCTGCCTTCTGTAGGCGGTCATGGGTCGGACGTATCGCGGATCTTGATCCTTGGGTCGGCAGGGTGGATTTGTCGAAGGATTCGAGAGCGAGGGCCAAAGCCGCGTCTTTCTTTGTCGCGTCGCTGGCAGGCGCAGACAGCAGGGCCGCCTTCAGGGCCTCAAGATCGGGATTGCGTGTCATGCCTTTGCCTCCTCGGCTGCCATGGTGCGCAGCCGCTTTTTCACCTCGGACATGCGCCACGCAATCGTGCCTTCGGACAGGCCCAACACCGATCCGGCCTCGGCTTGTGTCATGTCTTCGCCCAAGACCAAGGCAACCGTGTCGCGCAATTCCGGGGGCAGACATGCCATGGCATGCTTCAGCCAGTCCTGCGCCGCGCGGTCTTCGGCCATGGCATCGTGCCGGGCAATTTCCCAATCGCCCCATCCAGAGGCAGCCCTGCTGCGCACAGCGGCCCGACGGCGGGCGTCATGCGCTGCATTGACCACCACGCGATAAAGCCAGGTTGTGAAACGCGCTTCTGCGCGCCAGCCGCGCAATCGATGCGGCAGGGCGGCGCAAATCTCTTGCGCCAGATCTTCGGCCTCGCTTCGGTTTCCGGTCAGGCGCCAGCCCAGTGCGAAGATACGGTCATAGTGGCGCGTGACCAGGGCTGCAAATGCGGCCCTGTCGCCGGATGCGGCGGCCATCGCAAGAGTTTCGTCGGGCGTATCCATCAACATGACGATAGGTGAGACGCAGGCCAAAGGGCAATCCTTGGGACGCCTTGTCGGCGTGAGATGTTTTTGCCGAAGCGGATTGGCCCATTGGCGGCAAACCCACACAAAGGGGATGCCGCCGATGGTTCCCGACCTTAGTAGATCAGGCTGTCATAAACGCCATAGGTGCCGGCACGGGTTTGCAACTGCGCCGCACCACCGCTGTCGCGGGCATAGGCCTCGACTGCGCGCAGGGTGCCGGGGCCAAACGTGCCGTCAATGCCGCCGTTGTAATAGCCGAACGACCGCAGCCGGGTCTGGATCGACCGGCGCTGTGCCACAGAATAGCTGTTGAACGCCTGTGCCGCGATTGTCGTCTGGACCGATTGGGACGACCCGATCACCCGGCCGCTGCTGCGGCGTTCTTCGTAACGTGGGGCGGGGCGATACTCATTCGGGCGATAGTCTTCCTGATACGGACGAGGGCGATACTGGGGTTGCGGCTGTGGCTGCGGCCGGGGGGCCGGAACGGTGCGCGCGCGGGCATCATTGATCAGCGCGCCAACGATCACTGCCGCAGCCACACCTTTCAGAAAATTGCGTTCGTTCCGTCCGAGCGCTTCCGCAGGGGCAGCAGTGGTCAGGGCAACCGAAAGGGCAGTGACGGCAGCAAGGGCTGTGGTTTTGAAATGGGGCAACATGGTGTTTCCTTTCCCAATGGTCGCGGAGGCTGAGCAGAGCGCCCGCTGTCATGGGGATAGGTATGGGGTGCTGTGCGATGCTAAGCAAAATCGCGGCAATGATATTGGATAGCACCCGTCAAAACAAAGACTTGCGTGTCTTCTTCTGTCAAGGGGCCACGATCTCGATCATCCGTGGGCCGGTCTGCGGCTGGGCCAGTTCAGACCGCAGAGCCTCGGCATCTGGCGGAAGGCTGACAAATGGCAAGTCGCAGGCCGCCGCAAAATATGAAAGGCGCAGGGGCGAAGGGGTGCAGCCAATCACCTGCGCGCCAGCGGCGGCCATGGCTTCGGCAATTTCGCGGTAGCCCGCGTTGTTCCAGACAACGAAGCTGATAGGCAGGGCTTCATCTACGGCCGTCCGCAGTTCGGCTGCAATGAATTGCAGCCCGCCGTCGCCGATCAGGCAGACCACAGGCACCCGGGGCACCGCAAGCGCAGCACCAATTGCCGCACCGGGACCAAAGCCCAAGGCGCCATAACCGGTCGCGGCATTGAACCAGCCACGGGGACGGTCATGATCGTAGAACAGGTTGGCGGCATAGACCGGTTGTGTGCTGTCCCCCACAATGATCGCACCGGGCAGGCCGTTCCGGATCGCCTCGACAATCCCCAATTGCAACGGCATTGCCGGGTGCAAAGCTGCAAGGGCTGTCCGCGCCATGCTGCGCGCCGCTGCCGCACGCTGACCTCCATCGCCTGTGCGGGGCGCAAACCCATCGGCGAGGGCACACATCGCCGTGTCCGCATCCGCCTCGATCATCAGGTGTGCAGGGTGGCGGGCCATTTGTGCGCCGCAAATGTCGATCCGGATCATGCCTGACAGATCCGGAACGCCGCCCGTTGCATACATATCGTAATCCGTGGGGCCGAGCTCGGTGCCCACGGCCAGCACCTGATCCGCCGCAGCAACAAGGTTGCGCACCGGCACAAGCGACGGTGACGCAGCCACAACAAGCGGGTGGCCGTGCATCGCCCCGCGCGCATTCACTGTCTGCACCACCGGTGCGTCCCAGATCTCGGCCAGCCGTTGCAAACTGGCTGCGGCTCCCCGCGTGCCACCTCCGGCAAGGATGACCGGCCGCGTGGCGCGCGCCATCCGGGCCAATGCCGGGGACAGCAGCCCGGATGAAATCAGAGGCCGCGTCACCGTTGCAGGGTGTGGCAAAGGGGGGCAGGGCAGGGGCATGACGTCGGTCGGTACCTGAAGATGCACGGGCCCCGGTCGTCCGCCCAGCATGGCGGCAAAGGCTCGATCCAGCGCCGGGCCAAGATCTTCCGGTGTTATCACGGTTTCGGTCGGGCACAATGCCCCGACCAGAGCTGCCTGGTCCGGCAGTTCGTGCAACGCCCCAAGCCCACGGCCAAGGCTGGCCCGTGCATTCACGCCAGACACCACCAGCATCGGCACCGACTCCGCCCGTGCCTGAGCCATTGCGGTCAGTGCGTTGGTGACGCCCGGCCCGGTGATCACAAAAGCGACACCTGGCTTGCCAGAGACCCGCGCATAGCCATCGGCCATGAAGGCGGCGCCCTGTTCGTGCCGTGCCGTCACATGGCGCAATCCAGAACCTGCCAGTCCGCGATAAAGCTCGACCGTATGCACACCGGGGATGCCGAACACCACCTCGACCCCGCGCGCCACAAGACCTTCGACCAACCGCATCCCAACCGTTGCCATCCGTCATTCCCCTTTGCGTGCAAATCGGGCAATGCGCTCGGCGGCGTCGGACATTACGATATCAGGCTGGGTCAGGCTGATCCGCAGCCAGCCCGCCAAACCCTGTCCAAAGCTTTCCCCCGGCATGCAGGCCACACCTTCGGCTTCCAGCAAGGCCATGGCGAAATCATGACCGGACATTCCGCTGGCCCGCACATCCAAAAGGGCGAACATCCCGGCATCCGGCTGATGCACCCGCAACCCGGCAACGCCATCCAGATGATCGCCCAGAATCCGCGCTCGTGCGCAGAACCGGGCAGCCATGTCGGCGGCAACCGGTGACGGGCGCGAAATCGCATCCGCCGTGGCATCGGCGAGAAACGGTTGGTTGCCGAACAACATCGTCTCGGCAAGGGGCAGGGCACGCTGGACAAAGTCCGAAGGGCCGACGCACCACCCGGATCGGAACCCCGGTGCCGCATGCGATTTGGAAATCGACGCCGCCCCGATCACGCGGACTGCAAGATCGGGATCGGACAGGGGAGAGGCAAATTCCGTGCCGTCAAACACCATCTCCTCATAGACTTCATCCGACAGGATCCACAGGTCATGCGCCTTTGCCACCGCACCCAAGGCCGCAATATCGTCAGGCCGCAGCACGGCGCCGGTTGGATTGTGGGGCGTGTTCAGGAACAAGACACGAGTCCGTTCCGTGATGCGCGCGGCCACATCTTCGGCCTGCATCCGGAACCCATGTTCGGCCCGCAACGGCACCGGCACCATTTCAGCACCGCTCGCACGGATCACGCCTTCATAGGTTGCATACATCGGATCACCGACCAGAACCTCGTCTCCCGGCCCGGCCAATGCCCGGATCACCAGATAAAGCACCGTCTGGGTGCCCGGCAGACACAAGAACTGATCCGTTCCGATCGGTCGCCCGCGCCGAGCCGTGTAGCGGGCCGATAGCGCGCGCAGCAGACCGGCTTCGCCGCGCCCGTTGGAATACCCGACGCGGCCTGACTGCAACGACCGGGTTGCGACGGAAATCAGGCTGTCGGGTGGTGGAATGTCCGGCTCCCCAATCGTCAGTTCCAGAACATTGCGCCCTTCGGCCTTCAGGCTGCGGGCCCGGTAATGCACCGCCCATTTTGCCCCGCCCATACCGGCAAGGTCGTCAAGGATAGGGGCGTATTTCATAGTACCTCGAGGGAGCGGTGGGCTGGGCGGGGAGCAGGCAAGGACGTGTTCAAAATGGCAGCGACGGCAGCAAGTCCAATACGCTCCACCTCGCCTTCGTCAAAGCTCAGTGGCAAAGTGCCACCTTCCAGCCATAAGCCGTCGATCACGGCATTGCAGGCGATGGCAAGCGCACGCGCCTCGGCCGGGTCGGACTTGCCGGGCAAGTCCTGAATCAGAGCCTGCAAACGGTCGCGATAGGCAAGATAGGTTGTTTCATGGACATCGCGCATGTTCGGATCGCGACGGACATGATGCAAAAAACCGGCCCAAAGTCGCACCCTTTCGCCATCCATGATTGGCGGGCGCAGGCTGGCAACGACAAAGGCGACCAATCGCGCGGCCGGGTCAGCGTCGATCCCTTCGGTCGCAGCAAGGCTTTCCGTCGTCATGCGATTCATCACCACGGCATAGGCGGCACGGGTGAGATCATCCTTGGACTGGAAGTAGTGACGGATCAGCCCGGCCGTTATGCCCGCGCGTTCGGCAATTGCCCGGACGGTTGCCGCTTGTGGACCACCTTCGGCCATCAGGTCCAAGGCCGCTGCAATCAACGACTCGCGGCGGCGTTCCTGTGGCTCACGGCGGTAGGGGCGTCGATCATCGGCCATCGGGTGGTCCTAGCTATACACTTGTATAATTAAACGATGCTTTCGCGGAATCCAAGTCGGGTTCACGCTGGAATTCAAGACAGATAGCAGCAGTCTGCTAGCCGGTAGGACTTTGGTGCCGGGCGCCGGCCACATCCTTGTGGACGATGACATCTGCCTGTGGATAGGCCCGAAGGATTGCGCGCCGCAGGCCAGCACCGGTGGCATGGGCGTCGCGCAACGGCTGGTCCCCATCCAGTTCGATATGGATCTGGACAAAGATCCGGCTGCCGGCCATGCGGGTCTTGATGTCGTGAAAGCCGCGCACCCCCGGCCAGTCGCGGGCAATGGCCTCGATCCCCGCGATCACACCCGGATCGGCTCGTCGGTCCATCAACGCATGGAACGCATCACGTCCTATTCTCAGCGCCCCCAACGCCAGCATACCCGCAGCGCCCAACGCCACAACCGAATCCACCGAGGTCAGGCCAAAGCGGCTGGATGCCCAAAGTGAGGCGATGGCACCGATATTCGGCAACAGATCGCCCAGATAGTGCAACCGGTCCGCCGCGACCACCCTGTTGCCGGTCCGTCGCGCGACACGCCCCTGCCACAGCACCAACCCAAGCGTCAGCAGGATTGACACCGCCATGACCACCATGCCGGCACCTTCCTTCGCAATGGTATCTGGAACCGGCGACAAGAGGCGCTGAAACGCCGCGATTGTAATCACGCCTGCCGAAACAAGGATGAACAGTGCCTGTCCAAGCGAAGCCAGATCTTCGGCCGAGGTGTGGCCAAAAGCATGATCTTCGTCGGCAGGCTTTGCGGCGTAAAGAATGGCCGCCATCGCCATCAGGCTGACCATCAGATCCATGGCACTGTCGGCAAGTGATGCTGCGACGGACAATGATCCGGTCTGACCAAGCGCCCACAATTTCAGCGCTACCAATACCGACGCCACAAGCACCGACGCGATCCCGGCAGACAGGTTCAGCTTGGTCTGGTTGGTCGCCACGTCAGCCCCCTGTTTGGCCGTCAGGGTCGTGCGTTACCGCGTTCGCGGCTTCAAGGGCAAGCGGCAATCTTAGTTGATCACCTCATCGGCGGCGACACCCCACAGGTCGCTCACCTGCACCCAGCCTTTTTGCCCGTCCACCGCAACCCGGCACCAACCGGCCTTGCATTCGATCACGCGGGCTACGACCCCCTCTTCTGCCTGAAATGCCACCTGCGACGCAAGATCCGCGCGGGCGTAAAACGTTGCCATCGCGCTGGTCACCATCACCGAGCGGACTCCGGACAGCAGCGCATAGTGCACCCAGCCCCCCACGCCTTCGGAATCTTCGACCCGACGCCAATGTTCATATTCCGCCGTGATCTTCAGCGGCATCCCTGTTCGTGTGAAGACCCAGTCTATGCGGTGGGTCAAACCCGGCCCTCGCCGTGCATTGCCCTCGCCGGTTTTCAGCGACACGAAGCGTGGCAAGGGCAGGTTCGTCACTGCACCTTTGGTCGGATCGCGCGACGGTGCGGCCATCGGCGCCGTCTTTTGTAGCGAAAGAGGGCCAATCGGGCGCATGTCCGGGCGCTGCGCGGACGCGGCCGGGATCGTCTGCACCGGCTGCGATTCGGCCCCGGCTTCGTTAGACACCATTGCCGGACGGGGCTTTGGTCGCATGCCGTCGGACAGCACCGGATTTGCCATCGCCATCAGGGCAAAGCCCGCTGCCACAATCTGTCGCTTCATTTTCACCATCCGCCTGCGGCCGGGTGAACCCCGGTATGCCGTATCTGCGGCCCGCTAAAAGGCCGCTTGCGCTCAACTTTCCGGTCTTCGTCGCGTTCGGGTCTTGTGCCCCACCCCGGATCCCGTCACTTTGCCTTCAGGGAAACGCCAAGATCAAGCCCAGGGAGGCCCCGATGCCCGCACAGCGCCTGAGTGTTGTAGTCACGCGACGGTTGCCGGAACCGGTCGAGACGCGGTTGAAAGAATTGTTCGATGTCGAGTTGCGGGATCCCGACACGAAGATGACCCGCGAAGAACTGTCCCACGTCATGCGGCGCGCCGATGTTCTGGTGCCTTGCGTCACCGATGCCATTGACGCGGGCCTGATCGCACAGGCAGGGGACAGGCTGAAGCTGATCGCCAACTATGGTGCAGGGGTCGATCATATCGATGTCGCCACGGCCCGCCAACGCGGAATTTTGGTGTCGAACACGCCGGGAGTTGTCACAGAAGACACCGCCGACATGACCCTTGCGCTGATCATGGCTGTTACCC
>JBKBOF010000017.1:0-10711 GCA_046294955.1 Paracoccaceae bacterium | reverse complement strand
AATTTTGGTGTCGAACACGCCGGGAGTTGTCACAGAAGACACCGCCGACATGACCCTTGCGCTGATCATGGCTGTTACCCGTCGCATCCCTGAAGGGCTGGCGGTGATGCAGGCGGGGGAATGGCAGGGATGGGCCCCCACCGCCTTCATGGGGGGACGGCTTGGCGGCAAACGGCTGGGCATCCTTGGCATGGGCCGGATCGGCCAGGCGGTGGCGCGACGTGCGCGGGCGTTCGGAATGCAGGTCCACTACAACAATCGCAAGCGCTTGCGCCCCGAGATTGAGGCTGAACTGGACGCGACCTATTGGGAAAGTCTGGATCAGATGGTCAGCCGGATGGACATTCTGTCGATCAACTGCCCGCACACGCCTTCGACCTATCATCTGATGAATGCGCGGCGCTTGAAACTGATGAAATCGACTGCCGTCATCGTAAACACCTCACGCGGGGAAGTGATCGACGAGAATGCTTTGACCCGCGGCCTGCGCGCCGGGGAACTTGGCGGTGCTGGACTGGACGTGTTCGAACATGGCCACGAGGTCAATCCGCGTCTGCGTGAATTGCCGAATGTCGTTCTACTGCCCCATATGGGCAGTGCGACGCTGGAAGGCCGGATCGAGATGGGGGAAAAGGTCATCATAAACATCAAGACCTTTGCGGACGGTCACCGCCCGCCGGATCAGGTGGTTCCGGGAATGATGTGATACCAGCCAAACGGTGCGGCTGCGCCGCGCGCGTTTATCTCGGCTCTGGCCTGCGGCCAACCGCCTCGGCATTCGTGACTGTCGGGCACCGGTTACGGGTATTCTGATGTCACCAAGGCGCTGACTACCGGTCGTTCCAGCCGCGATACCAGTCAACATATCTGGCAACCCCTTCGTGCAGTTGGGTTTGGGGCAGTTTGCCAACCAATGCTTCGATCAAAGAGGCATCGGCCCAAGTGGCGGGGACATCTCCGGGTTGCATCGGCATCAGGTTGCGCTTGGCCTCGCGCCCGGTCGCCGCCTCGATGGCGGCAATGAAGTCGGTCAGTTGCACGGGCGCACCATTGCCGATGTTCACCACACGATAGGGCGCGACCGGAGACAAACTGTCCATCGGCCCGACCTTGGTTGCGCCGGGCGGCGTGGCGATCAGGCGGGTGATGCCTTCGACCAGATCCTCGACATAAGTGAAATCGCGTTGCATGTCGCCGTGGTTATACACGTCGATCGGACTGTCATTCAGAATGGCTTTGGTGAATTTGAACAGCGCCATATCGGGTCGCCCCCAGGCGCCATAGACTGTAAAGAACCGGAACATCGTGGTCGGCAGGCTAAAGAGATGGGCATAGCTGTGTGCCATCGCCTCATTGGCGATTTTGGTTGCGGCGTAAAAGCTCATCGGATGTGTCGCAGGGTCGGTTTCCGAATAGGGCATCTTTGTGTTTGCCCCATAGGCGGACGAGGTCGACGCCATCAACAGATGCAAAGGCGGATGCGCCCTTGCCGCTTCCAGAACTTCATGTGTGCCGATCAGGTTCGACTGCACATAGCTGCGCGGTTCGTCTATGGAATAGCGCACCCCGGCCTGCGCTGCGAGATGGACGATCACATCCGGCCTGACATCGGCGACAAGCGCGGTAAGACGGCCTTGGTCCTCCAGCATGGCCTGATGAAATCCGAACTGTGGATACGCGTGCAGAATATTCAGCCGGGCCTGCTTCAGAGCCGGGTCATAATAGGGCGTCATTCCGTCAAAGCCGGTGACCTGCCAGCCGTCGCCCAGCAGCCGGCGTGCCAGATGAAAGCCGATGAAACCGGCCGCGCCCGTGATCAGAACCTTGCCCGTCATGTCCGCCCCCAACCAAGGTCCCTTGCTTAACGGTTATGGGAGCGGATGGCAAAGGGTAGGGGGCAAGCTTTGGGGTCTGGGTTGGCTGACCGTGTGGCGATGCATCGCAACACCAACAAATGGTCTGGCTAAGCTGCCTTCGCCAGCCACGACCAACACCTGAAGTGGAAAATCGGGACTTTGGCCATCGAGAGAAGGGCCAGACCACCGGCATGACACCAGATGCTAACCGGAGATGTGCCAAGGCGTCCGTGCTAACCGAAATTCCAAAGGGTGTGGTCAATAGCCAAGACGGCGGTCCACCACATGCAACAACGCTTCGCCTGCCTCGGCGCGGCGGATATTTTCGGCGATCACGCGCGATGCGCTGGACGCGCGCGTATCGGCCGCGATGTGCGGGGTCACGGTGACTTTCGGATGGTGCCAGAACGGGTGAGCCACCGGCAACGGCTCTGTCCGGAAGACATCCAGTGTGGCGTGGCAGATCTGGCCCGTGTCCAGCGCTGCAAGCAGCGCCGCATCGTCGATGAGTGCCCCCCGGCCGGGATTCAGGATGAACGCGCCCGGTGCCAGCAGCGCAAGGGTTTCCGCGTTCAGGATAGAGTCGGTGTCGGGCGTCCGTGGCAGCAGCGTCACCACGATTTGCGCCCCTGTCAGGGCCTGCCGCAGCCCGTCCCGGCCAGACATGCAGCGCAGACCGGGCACGGACCTGGGGGTTCTGCTCCAGCCCGTGACCGGAAAATTCAAGGTGGTCATTGCATGCGCGCAAGCAGACCCCAACGCCCCAAGCCCAAGGATTGTCACCGGCCGCTCGCGCGCAAGCGGGGGCACGACGGGAACCCATTGATGCGTAGGGTTCACGATGTGTGCGTCCATCCCCAGATGGTGTCGCAGCACATGCCCCGTTACCCACTCGACCATACCTTCGGTCAGCGATGGATCCACCATCCGGCACAAGGGCTGAGTCAGTGTCTGGTTGCCGACAATCCGTTCAACGCCGGCCCAAAGCGACAGCACAGCCTTGGTTCTGGTAAAGGGCGTGAAGTCCTGCAAGGGCGCCGACGGGGCATACACGATATAGTCGACCGACGCAGGCGGTGCGTCCCGAACCAGATTGGCATTCACCCCCACCTCCGCAAGAGCGGCGGGCAGGCTGTCCCGATATTCATCCCATAGGGCGGGGGCCGCAAAAAGTATGTTGATCATGGTTCACCTTGGCCTGTGCACATGCGCGCTTTGGATAAGCCCGAAGGCCACCAGCAGGACCAGCATGGCAGACCCACCGTAGGACAGGAACGGCAAAGGCACGCCGACAACCGGAGCCAGCCCCATCACCATCGCCAGATTGACAGCCAGATAGAAAAAGAAGTTCGCAGCAATGCCAAGAATAAGCAGCACCGAGAATCGGTCCTTGTTCTGCAAGGCCGAGACATAGCAAAACACAAGTATAAGGCCGTAAAGGATCAAGAGGCTGAAGACCCCGACAAAGCCAAATTCTTCGCCCAAGGTCGTGAAAATGAAGTCCGTGTGCTTTTCCGGCAGGAAATTCAACCTGCTTTGCGTGCCCTGCATGAAGCCCTTACCGCTCCAACCCCCGGATCCAAGCGCAATCTGCGCCTGAATGATGTTGTAACCGGCCCCCAGCGGGTCTGCGCCGGGATCAAGAAAGGTGTCGATGCGACGATACTGATAGTCATGCAGAAACTGGTATTCAGTGCCCCGGGTTGTGAACACCGAACTGACTGCGCCCACCACCAGAAGAAGGACAGCGGCAAAATACCACCAACTGACGCCAGCCAGCAACATCACCGTGCCCCCGATCATCAACAGGATCAGTGCGGTCCCAAGGTTGGGCTGCATCAACACAAGAACGGTCGGGATGACAGTCAGGATCACTGGAATGGCGACCCAGATCAGGCGAGATGTTTTCTTGACGTCAAGCCAGTCGTAATACGCCGCAAGCATCATGACCAAGGTGATTTTCATCAATTCAGAGGGTTGCAGGCGCATGCCACCCACTTCGATCCAGCGTTGCGCGCCCATTCCGACTGTACCGAAAAACTCGACCACCAAAAGCAGCAACAGGGACACGATGTAAGCCAGCAAAGACATGTTTCGCCAAAACCAGATCGGCACAAAGGCGATGATGAACATCAGGACGGCACCGAGGGCGAAAACCTGCATCTGGCGCCCTGCCCAGACATCCATCCGCCCACCGGCGATGGAATACAGGGCCAGCCAACCAACAGCGGACACCGCCGTGACCAGCACAATCAAGGGCCAGTTCAGATGCAGAACCTTTCGCAGGCCCGTCGGCACAAATTTGACGCGGTATTCCAGAAAACTCATTCCCGCACCCTATGCTCTGGAAGACCCGGGCGCGCGACCTTCGGCATCCCGAAGCGGCAGCTTTTCAAACATCGATTCAATACGATTGCGTTGACTGCTTGGATAAGCTGACAGGGGTGGCAAGCCATCACTCATGGCGCGCAGAATGGCATCGCGCGCAATCGGTGCCGCTGCGGTCGAACCGCCACCGCCATGCTCCACCACCACAGACACCGCGTAGCGCGGGTTGGCAAAGGGGGCAAAGCCGACAAACAAGGCATGGTCGCGCCGGTTCCACGGCAACTGGTCGTTCGAAATCACTCCACGTGCACGTTCGGCGGCCGTGATGTTGCGGACCTGACTGGTGCCGGTCTTACCTGCCCAGACCATGGCCTCATCCACGATCCGCGATGACTTTGCCGTGCCGCGTTCCGCATTTATCACCGCATACATTCCCGACCGGATCTTGCGCATCACTTCTTCGGGGACGCCAAGGCTGGGGGAGTCTGCTACTGGAATGTCCTTGCCGTCGATCGATCGCACCAGCCGCGGAACCACCGCGCGTCCGGTTGCAATGCGCGCTGTCATCACGGCCAATTGCAACGGCGACGTCAGAACATAGCCCTGCCCGATGCTGGCGTTAATGGTGTCTCCAATGCGCCAGTCCTGCTTGTGACGATCCATTTTCCACGCCTTGTTTGGCATGATGCCTTCGGCAATGGCCGACATGGGGATATCGTGCCGGATACCAAGCCCGAACAGCTTGCCCATCTCGGCGATCTTGTCGATGCCAACCCGTTGCGCGATGTCGTAGTAAAAAACGTCACAGCTTTCGGTGAGGGATTTTTCAAGGTTCACCGGGCCGTGACCGGACCGTTTCCAACAGTGGAAGCGCCGGCCTCCGATCTCCAGATGACCTGGGCAGCGGACGGTTGTGTTGACGTTGATGGTGCCTTCGTTCAACGCAGCCAATGCGGTGATCATCTTGAAGGTTGAACCCGGCGGATAGACCCCCTGCACGGTCTTGTTGGCAAGCGGGCGATGGTCGTTTTCCATCAGGCCGTTGTAGTCACCATGACTGATCCCGCGCACAAACAGGTTCGGGTCAAAGGATGGCGATGACACGATCGCAATCAGGTCGCCATTGGTGACATCCATCACCACGGCTGCCGCAGATTCGTCGCCCAACCTTGCCTGAACGAAATTTTGCACATCGGCATCGATGGTCAGCCTGACATCGGATCCGGGATCGCCTTCTTCCCGTGCCAATTCGCGCATCACGCGGCCAACGGCGTTCACCTCGATCCGGCGTGTGCCCGCGCGCCCGCGCAAGTGATCTTCCAGCCACCGCTCCACACCGATTTTGCCAATCTGGAATTTTGGAATCGTCAGCAGTGGATCGGGCTTTTCCAAGCCCTCAAGGTCTTTTTCCGACACTGGCCCGACATAACCCAGCACATGGGCAAAATCGGTATCGCGCGGGTAAAGCCGGCTTAAGCCCACTTCTGGTGAAACGCCGGGCAGGGACGGCGCATTCAGTGCAATCTTCGACAAATCTTCCCAAGTCAGGCGGTCAGCCACGGTGATCGGCGCAAAGGGGCTGGTGCGCTTCATCTCTTTGGAGGTGCGATCCAGATCGTCGGCCGTCAGGGGAATGACATGTGCCAGCTTAGCCAAAACGGCATCCACGTCTCCGGCATCTTCGCGCGTGATGACAACCCGATAATTCTGTTCGTTCCCGGCAAGGGTCTTGCCGTTTCTGTCCTGGATCAGGCCGCGCGCAGGGGGTATCAGCCGGATGGAGATCCGGTTTTCTTCGGCAAGCAGCTTGAACTGATCCGCCTGATCAACCGACAAATAGCGCATCCGTCCGCCCAACACCGCGAACATCGCCGTCATGGCCCCGCCCAAAAGCAGCGCGCGACGATGCGTGACGCGCGCGCTGTCCTCGGTCTCTTTCGGGCTGCGTCTCACGTTTGATCCCTCACAACCGGCGTCCGAAACTATCCACTTCGCCCGTTGCGGGTTTACGCAGATCAAAGGCCAGACGGCTGACCCCGACCACCAAAGGATAGCACAGGATCGACCACAAAACCTGCATCAAGGCAAAGCCAAAGCCCGGTTGCGGCAGGAACGATATCGTGAAGACCAGCCGATAGACCAAAAGACAGGCCACCATCAGACCCGTCACCATGGCCCATTCCGCGACAAGCGTAAGCTCGCGCGTCAGCGCCACGCGTGACCGGACAAATTCCACCGCCATTACGACCAGCGCTGTCCACAATCCGGGGGGGCGCATCAGCACCATGTCTTCCAAAAGCAGCACGCCAGCCAACAACCAGACCGGCAGGTAATCGGGGCGCCGGGTTGCCCACGCAAAGATCAGACACAACAAAAGGTCCGGCCCCGGCCAGTCGCCCGCCACCGACCCCATCGGCAGCAACCGGGAATACAGCAGGACAAGGGCAATTCCAACAAACAGCCCGCGATAGACCCAGACGCTGGAGCGCAACGCATCACCCATCGCCGCTGTCCGTTTCTGTCGCGGCATCTGCGTCGGGTTCGGCTTCTGGCTGATTGCCCCGCGTGGGCAAGGCATCGGTGTTCAGCGCACCAGCGGTATCAGGACCCGCTGGCAACACGGGCGGTGCGACCAAGGCCCCTGCATCGGTGATCGGCGTCAGTTGGTGGCTGCGCAGCACACGCAGGAATTCCAACCGCTGGTAGTCTGCACTCAGGCTGACCCGCAAGCGCCGATCGTTGCCCAGCACGACCTGACCCACCAGAAGCCCGGCAGGGAACATCCCGCCATCGCCCGAGCTGACCACCCGATCCCCCGGGCGGACTTCATCGGCTTTTTCCAGAAACTCCAACGGGGGCAGGGGCGTGTTGTCACCCGACAGCAACGCCTTTTGTCCAGAGGGCTGCACCGTCACCGGGATCCGGCTGTTGGTATCGGTCAAAAGGATGACCCGACTGGTCCGGTCTCCGACCCCAGAGACGCGGCCCACGACGCCGATGCCATCCATCGTGGCCCACCCATCCAATATACCGTCGCGTGCGCCCACATTTATCAGCACCGATTGCCGGAACGGGCTGCCGCTATCAGCCAGCACCTGCCCGGTGACATGCGTCAGCTTGGGGTCCAGTCGCACCTGATTGAGGTCAAGCAACCGCGCGTTTTGCTGTTCAAGTTGCAGGGCAGCCTCTTTCCACGCCTTCATCTGCTGCAATTCCCGCCGCAGATCCTGATTTTGTTCATACAGGCTGGCGTAGCTTTGGAACTGGTCGATCATGTCGGCGGTTTTGGTGATTGGCGTCATCACCCAGTCGAATGACGGGACCACCCGATCAACCAACGCCGCCCGGAACCGTTCAACGCGCGGGCTGTCGATCCGCCACAACAGGAAAAGACCCAGGAGGAACAGCACCAACAATCCCACCAGTACGCGGCGCAGCGGACGCGAAAAATCTTCTGGGTCTGTGCGCGTCTTTGCCATGCCGGTGTTTTACGTCCGTTGTTCCGCCCGGCCATCAGCCGATCTCAGCTGTACCCGGTCCGCAGATCAGCTGTCATAGTCAATCACATGCCGCAGTTGCTTTTCGTATTCCAGCGCCTTGCCGGTGCCAAGGGCCACACAATTGAGTGACTCGTTGGCGACCGAGATTGAAAGCCCGGTCTGTTCGCGCAAACTCAGGTCCAGATCACCCAGCAGCGCACCACCACCCGTCAGCATCACGCCCCGGTCGACAATATCTGCCGCAAGGTCGGGCGGGGTGGCTTCCAACGCCTGCATCACGGCATCGCAGATCTGTTGTACAGGTTCGGCCAAAGCCTCTGCCACCTGCGCCTGATTGATCTCGGTTTCTTTCGGCACACCGTTCAGCAAGTCGCGCCCGCGGATCTGCATCGACGCACCACGCCCGTCGTCCGGCATCCGTGCCGTGCCGATGCTGGTCTTGATCCGCTCGGCTGTCGATTCCCCGATCAACAGGTTCTGATGGCGGCGCAAATAGCTGATGATCGCCTCATCCATCCGGTCGCCCCCCACCCGGACCGAGCGGGCATAGACGATGTCACCCAAGGACAGCACCGCGACTTCGGTCGTGCCGCCGCCGATATCCACCACCATGTTGCCAGTTGGGTCGGTGATAGGCATGCCTGCGCCAATAGCCGCGGCGATCGGTTCGGCTATCAGTCCGGCGCGCCGCGCACCGGCGGACAGAACCGATTGCCGGATCGCACGCTTTTCCACCGGCGTCGCACCATGCGGCACGCAGACGATGATCTTGGGTTTTGAAAAGGTCGTGCGCTTGTGAACCTTGCGGATGAAATGCTTGATCATCTCTTCGGCCGCTTCAAAGTCGGCAATCACCCCGTCGCGCATCGGGCGGATGGCTTCGATGCTTCCTGGCGTACGGCCCAGCATCAGTTTGGCATCTTCGCCAACCGCAAGAACCTGTTTCTTGCCGTCTTTGCTGTGATAGGCCACCACAGAGGGCTCGTTCAAAACAATGCCCTTGCCGCGTATATAGACAAGCGTATTTGCCGTGCCGAGGTCGATCGCCATATCCGAGGAAAACAGTCCGGAGAGTATCGACATGCCTTGGGTGTCCTTTTCAATATGACGCGCCCCCGGCGACTCGGTCAGTCGCAGGGGGCGCAACCATATAAGGCTCAGAATTGGTGGGGGGAAGACAAAAGCCAATGCCGGGCGCCAATCCGCTATGATGCACAGCGGCATGTGATTTTCCGATATTCTTGTCAGTCCATGCCCTTTGAAACAGCCAGAAATATCACCTTCACAACATCCGGAAATCCAAGCGTCTCGGACTTTTGCCCTCCAGACTGAGAAGATTGATTCGAATCTTGGTCATACGGAACGGACTACACGCAAAGTTGTGCTCGGAGACGACCTTCAAAAGACCTGCATCCATGCCGCGCAGCACAGGTCTGCGGGCTTTTTGCAGAGATCATCCGGGTCGCGGTGCCAAACGTGCGTTGGCTAAAACGACTGGCATGCACGCAATGCGCAGGGGGCAAATCACAGTCGGTCAATTTCGTTCGCGGTGGTTGCGCGCAATTCGCGCAGGTCAGAAATTGTGGAGTCCAGTTCAGCCTTCTGGCGTTCCAATTCACCCAATTGCCGATCAGCGAGACCCAGAAAGGTCTCATACTGCGGACGCGTGCCCTGTTTGGCATAAAGAAGAAGCCACTGACGGATTTCTTCAAGGCTGAATCCAAACCGGCGGCCGCGCAGGATAAGGGTCATCCGCGCCAGTTCTCGTGGCCCGTAGAACCGGGACCGGCCTTCCTTTTCAGGGGACAGAAGTTCGATATACTCATAATAGCGCAAGGTGCGGGGTGTCACATCAAACTTTGCGCACATGTCCTTGAAGCTGAGGCGGCTTGTCTCTGTCATTGCTGTCCTCCGTGGCTTCAGCCTAAGCGGGGTTGATGCGGCGTGCAATGTCCAGACCGCATTTCGCGCCTTGCGGTCGCCGACGAAGCGGGGATTATGCATCGGCAAGGAGTAAGCATGACCGATCTTATCCGTATTGCGCGCCAGTTTATCGAAGCCATTCCGCACGCCCGTGCCTTGGGGATGGAATTTGAAAGCCTTGGGGACGGCAAAGCCGCGATCACCATGCCCTATGACCTGCGCTTTGTCGGGGATCCAGCCACCGGGGTGATCCATGGCGGTGCGGTTTCAGCACTGATGGATACCGCATGTGGTGCCGCCGTGATGTGCCACCCGACCGGTACGTCCTCGACCGCGACACTGGATTTGCGGATCGACTATTTTCGTCCGGCCACACCGGGGCAAGCGATCACCGCCCATGCAGAATGTTATCACGTGACCCGCTCGGTGGCCTTTGTCCGGGCCACTGCCACTGACGAAGACATCACTCGGCCCGTGGCGGCGGCCACCGGCGCCTTCACGTTGGACCGGCCGAAGGCAAGCAGATCATGACATCGCGGCGTCCCGAACCTGTGCAGGTGATCAAGCAACGCCGCGATGGGGCTCTGCGCGGGCTGCTGTCAGGCGTGCCCTACATTGCATACTTAGGCGTCCAGTTCGACCGTCGCGGCGACGAGTTGACGGCAATCTTGCCCTTTGACGAAAAGCTGATTGGCAACCCGTCCATTCCCGCCCTGCATGGTGGCGTCACGGCCGCGTTTCTAGAAGTAGCGGCGATCATCGAGCTGGCATGGGGCAACCTTTGGGAACAGATGGAGGCTGGGCGGATCGACCCAATGGCCGACGTCGGGTCGATCCCTCTGCCCAAAACCATCGATTTCACGGTGGATTACCTGCGCGCCGGCTTGCCGCGCGATGCCTATGCGCGGGCCCGGATCAACCGGTCAGGCCGGCGCTATGCGTCGGTGCATGTCGAAGCATGGCAGGACAATCGTGCCCGCTTGTTCGCCCAAGGCACCGGGCATTTTCTGATGCCTGCCCAACCCGGTGATCCAGCGGAATGACAACCATCAGCAACGCCCGGATATGGGCGATCAGCTGGCCCTTTATCCTGTCCAATGTCAC
>JBKBOF010000016.1:0-32147 GCA_046294955.1 Paracoccaceae bacterium | reverse complement strand
ATGCCTGTGGCAAAGGCGGATGCTGCGACAAAGGCAGATGTACAGGGGTGCCGCGATGGACGGATCGAACAGCAATGATATCTCGAAAGTGGTCGAAGCCGACCGCGCCCATGTCTGGCACCATCTGAGCCAGCACAAACAATACGAAACCATCGACCCGCGCGTGATCATCGAAGGCAAGGGCATGCGGGTGTGGGATGCCAAGGGCAAAGAGCATCTGGACGCGGTGTCGGGCGGGGTCTGGACGGTCAACGTGGGCTATGGCCGGGAAAGCATCGCCAATGCTGTGCGCGACCAATTGATCAAGATGAATTACTTCGCGGGTGCGGCCGGGTCGGTGCCCGGCGCGATGTTTGCGCAGCGGTTGATCGAAAAGATGCCGGGGCTGAGCCGGGTTTATTATTCGAACTCGGGGTCCGAGGCGAACGAGAAGGTGTACAAGATGGTGCGCCAGATCGCGCACAAGCACCATGGCGGCAAGAAGTGGAAGATCCTGTATCGCGAGCGCGACTATCACGGCACAACCATAGGCACGCTGGCCACCAGCGGGCAGGCGCAGCGCGCGGCGCAATACGGGCCATATCCGGACGGGTTCGTCATTGTTCCGCATTGCCTGGAATATCGCAAGCAATGGGATGTCGAGAATTACGGCGAGCGTGCGGCCGAGGCGATCGAAGAGGTGATCCTGCGCGAGGGCCCCGATACGATCGGCTGTCTGGTGCTGGAGCCCGTGACTGCGGGGGGCGGCGTAATCGTGCCGCCAGAGGGATATTGGGAAAAGGTGCAGGCGATCTGCGCCAAGTATGACATCTTGCTGCACATCGACGAGGTGGTGTGTGGTCTGGGCCGGACCGGCACTTGGTTTGGCTATCAACACTATGGCATCAAGCCCGATTTTGTGACCATGGCGAAGGGGGTCGCCTCTGGCTATGCCGCGATTTCCTGCACGGTGACGACCGAGCGCGTCTTTGAGATGTTCAAGGACGATCCATCAGATACCATGAGCTATTTCCGCGATATCTCGACTTTTGGCGGCTGCACGGCGGGGCCTGCAGCAGCGCTTGAAAACATGCGCATCATCGAGGACGAGGGTCTTTTGGCGAACACCACGGCCATGGGGGCGCGGCTTATGGGCAATCTGCACGCCCTGATGGACAAACATGCCGTGATTGGTGATGTGCGCGGCAAGGGCTTGTTCTGCGGCGCAGAACTGGTGGCGGACCGGACCAGCAAAGAGGCTCTGGACGAAAAGAAAGTGCAGGCGGTTGTGGCCGATTGCATGGCGCAGGGTGTGATCATTGGGGCAACAAACCGGTCAGTGCCGGGAATGAACAACACGTTGTGCCTGAGCCCGGCGCTGATTGCGACGCCGGACGATATCGACGAGATCACGGCGGCGATAGACGGTGCGCTGACCCGCGTCTGCCGCTGAGGCACGTCAGCCAAATTGAATCCTCTGCCCCAAAACGGGCAGAGGATCTTTTTTTTTTGTGTCGTCGTCGCGGGCCGCTCCTCCTCCGGTGGGCATGTGCTTGACCTGTCAGCGCGTCTGGCGTCATCTGGTCTTATTGCTTATAAGGCCAGACCATGCCCATTCCTGCTGAAGCCTTCTTTTTGCCCCCAGGTGCCGCCGGGTCGCTGCAAAGCCGCATCCGGTCGATGGTGGTGCAGGGGGTTCTGTCGGGGCGCTTGCGCCCGGGCGACAAGATGCCGTCGTCACGGGGGCTGGCGGGGCATCTGGGTGTCAGCCGGATCACCGTAACGCTGGCCTATGCCGATCTGGTCTCGTCCGATTATCTGTCAGCCAAGGGGCGGTCGGGATATTTCGTGTCGGACACGGCGCCACGCGCGCCCGAGTTTCCCAAAGCGCCCCAACGCGATGACGGGGTCGATTTTGCAGCCCTGACCGGGGCGCGGTTTTCCCGACTCATCCGGTTGGCCAAGCCAGAGGATTGGGAACGCTACCCTTTTCCCTTCATCTACGGGCAGGCGGACCCATCGCTGTTCGATCACCAGAACTGGCGGGCCTGTGCCCTGCGTGCCTTGGGACGGCGGGATTTTGCGGCCTTGACCTCGGATTACTATGAACGGGACGATCCTGTGCTGATCGAACATGTCCTGCGCAGCATCCTGCCGCGTCGGGGTATTGCCGCGCGGGCCGAAGAGGTGCTGCTGACGATGGGCGCGCAAAACGCGCTGTGGATCGCAGCGCAGGTGTTGTTGGGGCCGGGAAAGCGGGCGGTGGTGGAAAACCCCGGCTATCCGGGACTTCGCGCCATTCTGGAGCCGTCGGGCACCGAGGTTTTGCCGGTGGATGTCGATGAAGGCGGTCTACCCCCGGAACGGCTGCCGCCGGGGGTGGATGTGGTGTTCACCACCGCGTCGCACCAATGCCCGACCAATGCAACGATGCCGGTCGATCGACGCGTGGCACTGCTGAACGCTGCATCAAATCAAGGCTTCATCATAGTCGAGGACGACTACGAGTTCGAGATGTCGTTCCTCAAGCCGGTATCTCCGGCCCTGAAGTCGTTGGACCGGGATGGGCGGGTAATTTATGCCGGATCGTTTTCCAAGTCGATCTTTCCCGGCTTGCGCTTGGGGTATCTGGTGGCATCACCCAGTTTCATTGCCGAAGCGCGCGCCCTGCGCGCGATGGTACTGCGCCATCCGCCGGGGCATATTCAGCGCACGGTCGCCTATTTTCTGGCCGATGGGCATTACGACGCCCTGATCAACCGGATGCGGGTTGCGTTCCGGCGCAGGCGGCAGGTGATGGAGGAAGCCATCGCCGAACAGGGCCTGAGCGTGGCAGGGCAGGGTGGCTTTGGCGGGTCAAGCATCTGGATGCGGGCACCAATAGGGGTGGATACCGAAGCCCTGGCCGCACGTCTGCGCAGCGATGGCGTTCTGATCGAACCGGGGCGGGCGTTCTTTCACCCGTTGCGCGCCGATGATCAGCACTATCGTCTGGCGTATTCGTCGATTGCCCCGTCGCGGATCCCCGAAGGCATAGCGCGGATCGCAGCGGCATTGGGGCGGACCTGACGCCTTTGGACTTGCGGCATTTTCCGTGCACAGGGCGGGCTTTGCCCCGTCCGGCAAGCAGGTGCAGGTCTGGACTTAAATGCGCGTCGCCTCTGGCCCTAAGGGTGGTTTGGCTGCGTCGTTAAGGTGCAGGTGTCACCCCTTCAGCCGGAGCCGTTCCCATGCGCATGACCACCGAAGAAGCCTTTGTCAAAACCTTGCAGATGCACGGCATCGAACATGCGTTCGGCATCATCGGGTCGGCCTTCATGCCCATCTCGGACCTGTTTCCGAAGGCGGGAATCCACTTTTGGGATTGTGCGCATGAAGGCAGCGGCGGGATGATGGCCGATGGCTACACCCGAGCCTCGGGCAAGATGTGCATGATGATTGCGCAAAACGGGCCGGGGATCACCAATTTCGTCACGGCGGTCAAGACCGCCTATTGGAACCACACGCCGCTGTTGTTGGTGACGCCGCAGGCCGCAAACAAGACCATCGGCATGGGTGGGTTTCAAGAAGTGGAACAGATGGCGCTGTTCAAGGACATGGTTGCCTATCAGGAAGAGGTGCGCGATCCGTCCCGCGTGGCCGAGGTGCTGAACCGGGTGATCGAGAATGCACGCCGTCATTCCGCGCCGGCGCAGATCAACATGCCGCGCGACTACTGGACCCAGGTCATCGACATCGACCTGCCGGTGCCGGTGGCGTTCGAGCGACCCTCGGGCGGCGAGGCGGCGATCGCGCAGGCTGCCGCACTTCTGTCGGAGGCAAAGTTTCCGGTCATTCTGAACGGCGCGGGTGTGGTGCTGGGTGGCGCGATTCCGGCCAGCATGGCGCTTGCCGAACGGTTGGATGCGCCGGTCTGCGTGGGCTATCAGCACAACGATGCCTTCCCCGGTAGCCATCCGCTGTTTGCCGGACCCTTGGGCTACAACGGCAGCAAGGCGGCAATGGAATTGATTTCCGGCGCGGATGTGGTATTGTGTTTGGGCACCCGGCTTAACCCCTTTTCAACGTTGCCGGGCTACGGGCTGGACTATTGGCCGTGTGAGGCCAAGATAATTCAAGTCGATATCAACCCGAACCGGATCGGGCTGACCAAGAAGGTGAGTGTAGGCATCGTCGGTGATTCCCGAAAGGTCGCCGAAGCGATTTTAGCGCGTTTGAGCGCCACCGCAGGGGATGCGGACAGGTCCGGTCGCAAAGCGAAAATCGCGCAAACCAAATCGGCTTGGGCGCAACAGCTTTCCTCGATGGATCACGAAGACGACGATCCGGGCACAAGCTGGAACCAGCGCGCACGCACGGCTAAACCCGATTGGATGAGCCCGCGCATGGCGTGGCGCGCGATCCAGCAAGCCTTGCCCAAAGAGGCGATTATCTCCAGCGACATCGGCAACAACTGTGCCATAGGCAATGCCTATCCGACGTTCGAGGCGGGGCGCAAATATCTGGCGCCGGGCCTGTTCGGGCCCTGTGGGTATGGCCTGCCCTCGGTGATTGGTGCCAAGATTGCCTGCCCGGATACGCCGGTGGTTGGCTTTGCGGGGGATGGGGCGTTTGGCATTGCGGTGACGGAACTGACCGCGATCGGCCGCCCAGAATGGCCCGCGATCACCATGGTGGTGTTTCGCAACTACCAGTGGGGGGCGGAGAAACGCAATTCGACCCTGTGGTACGACGACAATTTTGTAGGCACCGAATTGGACGAGGACGTGTCCTATGCCGCCGTGGCACGGGCCTGTGGCTTGCAAGGCGTGCAGGCACGCACGATGGAGGCGTTGCGTGATGCCCTGACACAGGCGGTTGCCGACCAGAAAGCGGGCAAGACCACGCTGATCGAGGCGATGATCAATCAGGAACTGGGCGAGCCGTTCCGCCGCGATGCGATGAAAAAGCCGGTGGCGGTAGCAGGAATTTCCAAGGCGGACATGCGACCTCAGGTCGTATGATCCCCTTTGCTCTGACAGGGCTTGAGGCTGCGCTGGTGGCTGGCGGGATGGTTGTCGCGGGTTATGTGCGCGGCTATTCCGGTTTTGGCTTTGCCGCGCTGCTGATGTTGTTTGCCGCTTTGGTGACAGATCCGTTTCCTTTTGTGGCAGTGGTGATCCTGTCGGACATTTTCATGACCGCCGGGCAGGCGCGCGGAATTTGGGTGCATATCGACTGGCGGCGCGTGGCGGGGCTGTTTGTGGGCTGTCTGGTTGGGGTGCCATTGGGTGTGGCGGCGCTTCGGTGGGCCGGGGTGGATCTGGGCCGCGCAGTGCTGTCGGGCTTTGTCTTGGTCATGTGCGCCATGTTGCTGGCGGGGTGGCACATCGCGCGGCAAGGTGATGCCGTGCATGTTGGTGTCGGGGTGGTGTCGGGTTTTGCCAATGGTATGGCGGTGGGGGGACTGCCCGTGGCGGTTTTCTTTGCCGCGCAGGGTGTTGCCCCGGTGGTGTTCCGAGCGACCGTGATCGCCTATTTTACCGCGCTGGATCTGTGGACGCTGCCGGTCTTGTGGCAGGCGGGGCAGATCACCCGCGACAGTTTCATCGGCACAGCGCTTGGTTTGCCGTTCATGCTGGCTGGGTTATGGCTGGGGGGGCGACGCTTTGCCAAAGCCAGTCCGCAGGATTTCCGACGCTTTGCCATTCTGCTGCTGGCCGGTCTATCCTTGGCCGGGCTTTTCAAATCGGTGATGTGATGCTGTTGGTTGTGAATTCCGGTTCGTCCTCGGTCAAGCTGGCGGTGTTTGACGCGGTGAAGCTTGTGTCCGAAGCGCAGGTCAGCGAAATTGGCACCGGTGGGCCGGACGATCATGATTTGGCGTTGCAGATCGGGCTTGCGCAATTGGGTGTGCCTGCCGATGCCGTGCGCGCAGCGGCGCACCGGGTGGTGCATGGCGGGGAGCGTCTGACCAAGACCTGCCGGATCACGCCCGAGGTTCAGCGCGAGATCGAGGCCTGTGCAAGACTGGCACCCTTGCACAACCCACCGGCCTTGGCGGGGATCAGGGCCGCCGCGCGTCTGCGGCCCCAGCTCGCGCAATACGCCGCGTTCGACACGGCGTTCCACGCGACAAATCCAGAAGTTGCGACGACCTATGCCCTGCCCGAGGCCGAGCGCGCCCGGGGCTTGCGGCGATTTGGCTTTCACGGATTGTCCTATGCCGCTGTTGTTCGAAATATGAAAGAATTCGATCAAAATGCGCTTCCAAAACGCCTTCTTTCATATCATTTAGGCAATGGCGCATCGGTCTGTGCCATCCTGAACGGGCGGTCGGTCGCGTCCAGCATGGGATTTTCGCCGCTGGATGGGCTGACCATGGGCACCCGGCCCGGCACGCTCGATCCGGCGGTGGTTCTGGATCTGGCGGCGCGGTACGGCGTCGAGGGTGCTGGCGACTTGCTGAACCGCGCTTCGGGTCTGAAGGGGCTTGGCGGATCTAACGACATGCGCGCCCTTCACCTGGCCGGCACGGCTGAGGCGGCTTTTGCCATCGATCATTTTTGTTATTGGGCGGCGCGGCACGGCGCTTCGTTGTGCGCGGCGATGGATGGCGTCGATGCGATCACCTTTACCGGGGGTATCGGTGAGAATGACGGTATCGTTCGTTCCAAGATCATGAACGGGCTTGCCTTTCTGGGGGCAGTCATGGACGTTGGCGCCAATGAACGGGGCGATCAAGTCCTGCAGTCCACGGAGTCGTCTGTGATGATCCGGATCGTTCCCGCCGACGAGGAACGCCAGATCGCGCTGGAAACGTGGGCGTCCATGGCCCGGGGGGAGGGGCGGGGATGAATCAGCCATGGGTGAACACGTCACCGCAAATCTCTGACGAGGTCCGCAAAACCACATGTTATATGTGCGCCTGCCGCTGCGGGATCAATGCGCACCTGAAAAGCGGCAAGGTCAGCTATATCGAGGGCAACCGCGACCATCCGATCAACAAGGGTGTGCTGTGTGCCAAAGGTGCGTCGGGCATCATGCAGGTCACGGCGCCATCGCGCCTGCGCACGCCGCTGCGCCGGGTCGGGCCGCGGGGGTCCGGCGCGTTTGAGCCGATTTCCTGGGAAGACGCTCTGCAAACGGCAGTGGACTGGATGCGGCCCCTGCGCGAAACCGCACCAGAAAAGCTTGCATTCTTCACCGGCCGCGATCAGTCGCAGTCTTTCACCGGCTGGTGGGCGCAGGCTTTTGGCACGCCGAATTATGCCGCGCACGGCGGGTTTTGTTCGGTCAATATGGCGGCGGCGGGGATTTATACCCTTGGCGGCGCGTTCTGGGAATTCGGCGCCCCGGATTGGGAGCGCAGCAAGCTGTTCGTGTTGTTTGGCGTGGCGGAAGACCATGACAGCAACCCGATCAAGATCGGCATCGGCAAACTGAAAGACCGCGGCGCGCGGGTGATCGGCGTTAACCCCATCCGCACCGGATACAACGCCGTGGCGGATGACTGGATCGGCATCACACCGGGCACCGACGGGCTGCTGATCCTGTCGCTGATCCATTGTCTGCTGGAGGCCGGAAAGATCGATCTGGACTATCTGGCCCGGTTCACCAACGCGGCTTTCCTGATCAACCAAACGGAAGGCCCGGAAAAGGGCCTGTTCGTGCGCAACGCAGAGGCGCAGCCCTTTGTGATCGACCGCCGTACCGGCATGCCCGCCCCGTGGGAGGCCAAAGGCGTGCAGCCCGATCTGGGGGCGGTCTGGCAGGGGCATCGCACGGTGTTTCAGCACATGGCAGAACGCTACCTTGCGCCGGACTACACGCCCGAAGCGGTCGCGGCGCGCTGTGGCGTGACCGCGCTGCGCATCCGCCAATTGGCGGCGGAACTGGCCGATGTGGCGTTCAACCAAGCCATAGAAATCGCGCTGCCTTGGGTGGATTTCCGGGGCGACGCGCATGAGGCAATGATTGGCCGCCCGGTCAGTTTCCATGCCATGCGCGGGATTTCAGCCCATTCCAATGGCTTTCAGACCGGGCGTGCCCTGCATCTGTTGCAGATCCTCCTGGGTGCGGTCGAAACGCCCGGAAGCTGGCGGATGAAGCCGCCCTATCCGAAACCGATGGAGGCGCATCCGACGCCGCATTTTGTGGCCAAGCCGGGCAAGCCGTTGACCGGCCCGCATCTGGGCTATGTCCGGGGGCCAGATCAACTGGCCTTGATGCCCGATGGCAGCGCGGCCCGGATCGACAAGGCCTTTACATGGGAAAACCCGTTTTCGGCCCATGGTCTGATGCACATGGTCATTCCAAATGCGGTGGCGGGCGACCCGTATCGCATTGACACGCTGTTCCTTTATATGGCGAACATGGCGTGGAATTCATCGATGAACACCGCGCAGGTCATGGAGATGCTGACCGCGCAAGAGCCGGATGGCAGCTACACCATCCCGCGCATCATCTATTCCGATGCCTATGCGTCCGAAATGGTGGCCTATGCCGACTTGATCCTGCCCGACACCACATACCTTGAGCGTCACGATTGCATCTCGATGCTGGATCGTCCGGTCAGCGAGCCGGACGCGGCAGGCGATTCCATCCGCTGGCCTGTGGTGGAAGCCGACCGCGATGTGCGCGGGTTCCAGTCGGTGCTGTTGGATCTTGGCGCGCGGTTAGGGCTACCGGGGATGGTCAACGAGGATGGCACGCCGAAATTCCGCGACTATGCCGATTATATCGTGAACCATATCCGCCGACCGGGTGTGGGCCCCTTGATCGGGTTTCGCGGCAATGGCGATCAGGAAGGCCGGGGGGCTGCCAACCCCGACCAGATGCAGCGCTATATCGACAACGGCGGCTTCTATCAGGCGCATGTGCCTGAAGACGCTGCTTTTTTCAAACCTTGGAATATGGCCTATCAGGATTGGGCGGTGAAGGTGGGGCTGTTTGATACGCCCCAGCCCTATCTGTTCAACATCTGGTCCGAACCGATGCGGCGGTTCCAACTGGCCGCCGAAGGCTTTGGGGCGCAGCAGCCGCCGGACCATCTGCGCGACCGCCTTAAGCTGGCCATGGATCCACTGCCGGTCTGGAATTCGCCCTTTGGCGATGCGGCCGAACCATTCGGCTTTGACGTTCACGCTCTGACCCAGCGCCCGATGGACATGTATCATTCCTGGGGCGGCCAGAACGCTTGGCTTCGACAGATCCGCGGGCACAACCCGTTGTTTGTGCCAACGAAAATCTGGCAGCAGCATGGATTTTCCGAAGGCGACTGGGCCCGGCTTTCCTCGCCTTCGGGGCAGATCACGGTGCCGGTCGTTCATATGGCGGCGTTGAACGAAAACACGGTCTGGACGTGGAATGCGATTGGCAAACGCAAAGGGGCTTGGGCCTTGAACGAGGGCGCGACGGAGACGACCAAAGGGTTCCTCTTGAACCATCTGATTTCGGAACTTCTGCCCGCGAACGGCGACGGGATGCGCTATTCCAATTCCGACCCGGTCACGGGACAGGCGGCGTGGTTCGACCTTCGGGTGCGGATCGAACGGGCCGAGCCGCCGCGAGATGGCGAAAGCCTGCCCAACTTTGGTGCGATCCCGCGCGTGGTGCCGGAAGGGGGCAAGCGATGACCTGTCTGCCGGGAAAGACTGACAAGGCGTTGGGGTTGGTGATTGATCTGGATACCTGTGTGGGCTGTCAGGCGTGCGTGACCGCCTGTAAGGGCTGGAACGATCAAGGCTACGGCGTACCGCTTTCGGATCAAAATCCATACGGATCAACGCCTTCTGGTACCTTCCTCAACCGTGTGCACAGCTATCAGGTGCAGCCGGAGGATGCCGCGCCGATGATCGTGAATTTCCCGCGATCCTGTCTCCATTGTGCGGATGCGCCTTGCGTCACCGTCTGCCCGACCGGGGCGAGCTACAAGCGGGTAGAGGACGGCATCGTGCTGGTGAACGAAGACGCCTGCATCGGCTGTGGCTTGTGTGCGTGGGCCTGCCCATATGGCGCGCGCGAGATGGATGCCGATGCCGGTGTGATGAAGAAATGCACGCTCTGCGTGGACCGGATCTACAACGAAAACCTGCCCGAGATCGACCGCGAGCCGGCCTGCGTGCGCACCTGTCCAACCGGGGCGCGTCACTTCGGCGATCTGGCAGATCCGCACAGTGAAGTCAGCCAACTGGTCGCCGCCCGAGGCGGTTTTGATCTGATGCCGGAACAAGGCACCCGGCCCACCAACAAATATCTGCCGCCCCGCAAAAAAGACCAGCCCGATCAGGCCAGCCTGCTGGCACCGCTACTGGATATTCAGGCGACTGGCATTGCCGGCTGGCTGGACCGGGTTTTGGGGAAAATCTGAATGCATCCGGCACCTTCTGTCATTGTCTTTACCGTGCTGTCGGGCATGGGGCTTGGCTATCTGGCGCTTCTTGCCACCGTGCAGGATTATTCGGGGGTGGCGGCGTTCTGGCATTGGTTTGTCGGCTATGCGCTTGCATCGATCGGGCTTGCCGCGTCGGCCTTTCATCTTGGCAATCCTGCCCGCGCGTGGCGGGCCTTTACGCAGTGGCGGTCAAGCTGGTTAAGCCGCGAGGCATGGTGCGCGGTCGTGACGCTGCTCGCGCTTGCACCGGTTGCGCTGTCGGATTGGCTGGGCCTTGGTCTGCCGCGTGCCTTTGGCGCGGTCGGGGCGCTGCTTGCCTTTGCCACGATTGGCGCCACGGGCATGATCTATGCCCAGATCCGCGCCGTGCCGCGCTGGCATCACTGGACGGTGCCGTCCCTGTTTGTCGCCTTTGCCTTCGCTGGTGGCTTCCTGTTGACGGGCGCGCGCGGCCCTTCGGTCACGGCGCTGCTGGTTCTGGGTGGGATGGTGATTTTGCACTGGCGGGTGGGTGACGGGGCGTTTGCCCGCGCGGGCAGTTCGATGGGCACGGCCACCGGGCTGGGCGCATTGGGGGGGGTGCAGGTTTTTGAGCCTGCGCACACCGCTGGAAACTACCTTTTGCGGGAAATGATCTTTGTCGTGGGGCGTCGCCATGCCCAAAAACTGCGCGTGCTGGCCCTGCTGTTTGCTGTGGCTTTGCCGCTGCTGGCCATGCTGCTGTTGCCGGGCAGACTGGCACCCTTTGTCGCGGTGCCGCTGCATCTGCTTGGGGCCTTTGCGCAGCGCTGGCTGTTCTTTGCCGAGGCCGAACATGTCGTAGGCCTGTATTACGGACGGCGCTAGGGCCGGATCGCGCTTGCGCCACACGAAAGGTTCGCACATGCTTCAATCTGAAGGTGAAGTCTGGTGGAGGAGCGTTTCTGAGCGCGTTTGACCGAAACAGGCGGGCAAGTCCGGGGGACGAGGCGCTGCTGCTTGCAGCGGCACTTTCGATTGCGGATATCGCAACCAGCGGTATCCAAAAGGCGCTGGAACGGCTCGCGACTGCCTTTGTTGCCCCCCTTGGGCTTATTATTGCCGATGTGCATTGGCAGACCGGCGTGGTGCGTCAGGCAGGCATAGTGCGGCACGACGGTGCGCGGTTGCATGGGCTTCCCGAGACGCGGTCGCAAGCGGTTGACGATGCGCTGGGTGCAGTTTTGCGGGCTGCCGTGGTGCATCAGTCGGGCCAAGCCGTTTGTCGTGCGCGTGAGGCTGCGGCGACGGACTTTTTGTTCGAGGTCACATCGGATGGCTGCGATGCGGGCTGGTGCTCGGCGGGGGCCGAGGCTTTGTTCAATCGGCTACCGGCGGCACGTGCAGATCTGGAACCAGCTGTCGTGCAGGCCATGTCAGACCCCAGTGGTGCCGGGGTTTCAGCCACGACAGAGTTCGCCGGCCGGACACATAGTTTCAGGGTCACGGCGCATCCGTCAGGAACCGAAGGACGTTGGCTGATCCGGCTGGTGGACCGGACCGAGGCCGACCGGGCGCGGGCCAAGATCGACCACCGCGACCAGTTGTTGCGCCGCCTGTTCGATTTGTCCCCGGTCGGGGTTGTGCTGATCGACTTTGAAAGCCGCGAGATTCAAGAAGCCAATACCGCCTTTATCGGCTTTGGCCGGTGGGCGCGTGACGCATTGATCGGGGTTCCCATCGACTCGCTTTTGTCGCCCGATCAGATCGAGGTGATCGAAAGGGCCCGGTTGGACCTGCTCGAACACGGGCGCTTCGGTCCCTATGAGCAGACTTTGCTGCGGCCGGACGGAACCGGGTTTCCGGCCGTGCTACGGGGCCTGCAACTTACGGGCGGCGACGGGGCGCAGATCATCTGGGTGTTGGTCGAGGATGTGAGCGAACAGCGCCGCCATCTGGACGAGATGCAGTCGGTGCGCGACGAGGCGGTGCGGGCGCGGGCCGAATTGCGCACGGCCGTGCAAGCATTGCCGCATGGATTTGTGCTGTTCGATGCCGAAGACCGGGTCGTGATGGTCAATGACCAGATGGCGGCTGTTTGCCCGAACCTTGCACGCGAGATGGTGCCCGGGCGCACCTATGAACAGGTTTTGCGGTCAGGTGTCGCCTCGGGGACGTTTCCTGAGGCTGTCGGGCGGGAACAGGAATTTGTGGCGGACATCCTGCGAAATCGTCGCCAGCCAGTGTTTGAGCGGATCACGGAACTGGCCAATGGCCGAGTGATGCGGGTGCTGGAACGCGCAACGCCTTCGGGGGGGCGGGTCGGCTTGCGGATCGACGTCACGGCGGAACGGGATAGCGAGCAACGCCTGTCGCAGGTGATTGAAGGATCGCAGGCCGGCACATGGGAGGCCGATTTCACCACCGGCGAAAACCGGGTCAATGAGCGTTGGGCCCAGATGCTCGGATGGTCCTTGGCCGAACTGGAGCCCGTGACGTTGGCGACGTGGCAAGGGTTGATGCATCCCGACGATCTGGAACCAAGTCTTGCCACCGTTGCGCGCGTCCTGAACCGCGAGGAAGACTTTTTCGATTTCACCTTCCGGCTGCGCCATCGCGACGCGCATTGGGTCTGGGTGCAGTCGCGGGGCCATGTCTCGGTTCGGGATGCGCATGGCATGCCGGTGCGGATGTCGGGGGTGCATGTCGATGTCTCGGCGCTCAAGGCGGCCGAGCAGCGTCTGGAACAGATCATCGAAGGGGCCGAAGCGGGAACATGGCATCGGAACATCCGCACCGGCGTCAGTCATGTGAATGACCTGTGGGTTGGCATGCTGGGCTACACCACAGATGAGCTGTGCCCGGTCACCGATGCGGTTTGGACCGGCCTGTTGCACCCAGAGGATGCTACACGGCTGTCACAGGCGATGGCGATGCGCTTTGCCTCTGGCGAAAGCCAGTTTCAGGACGAATTGCGGTTGCGTCACAAGGACGGGCACTGGGTTTGGGTGCTGTCGCGCGGACGGGTGACAGAACGGGACGAGGCAGGTCGTCCAGTGTCGCTGTCCGGCGTGCATCTGGACATCAGTGCCCGAAAGCGACTTGAGGGCGACCTGGAGGTCGAGCGTGATTTCCTGTTCACGATGATGGAAACCTCGATTTCCGGAATCTTGGCGGTAGATGCAAACGCACGGATGGTGTTCTTCAACCGCGAGATCCAACGCATCTTCGAGCTGCCTGACGAGGCACTGCTCAATGAGGTTTGCGACCCGGTGGCGCTGGGCCTGAGCGATTTGGACGGCGAGCCGCTGCACTTTGACAACCTTCCCTGGCAGTTGGCCTTGGCGCGGGGGCAATTCATCCGCGACATGCGCTTGCGGATGGCGATGCAGGACGGGCGGGTCAAGGTTGTGTCGGTGAATGCTGCAGTGCTGCCCGATCCGGGGATGGTGGCGCGGGTGGTCTGCACGGTGACTGATGTCACCGCCACAGCGCTGGCAGAGGATGCGCTGCGTGCCGCGATGGATCGCGCCGAGGCCGCAAACCGCGCAAAATCGCAGTTCCTTGCCAATATGAGTCACGAATTGCGCACACCGTTGAACGGGGTGTTGGGCATGGTGGATCTGCTGGCCGAAGGGGCACCGGATGCGGCGCAGCGTTGCATGCTGGACACGATCCGTGAGTCCGGCATGCATCTGTTGTCGATCGTCAATGATCTTCTGGATATTGCCAAAATCGAAAGTGGTAAGTTGGACCTTGTTCTGGCGCCAATTCGTTTGGCGGATCTGGCCACCCGGATCGAGGCGATGCACGGGCTGGCGGCGCGACGCAAGGGGGTTTCCTTGCGCATCGGATTTGGGCCGGGGGCGGACAGGATGCGTTTGGGCGATCCGAAACGCCTGTTGCAGATCCTGCACAATCTGGTGGGCAATGCGGTCAAGTTCACCGAAGCCGGTTCGGTCGAGGTCGAGGTCCACGAAGACCCAAAAGCCGGTGATCGAGTGATCATCGTGGTAGCTGATACCGGGATCGGCATGAGCGACGACCAGACTGCGCTTGTGTTCGAAGAGTTCACGCAGGGCGACGGGTCGATCACGCGACGCTTTGGTGGCACCGGGTTGGGGTTGCCCATCGTGCGTCGGTTGGTCGAGCTTATGGACGGCGAGATTGTCCTGCTCAGCGCGCCGGGCAGGGGCACAACGGTCACGGTGACCTTGCCAATGGCAGCTTGCGCCGTTCCGGATACGGTGATGCCACAGGTGCCATCGGTGCCGCTATTTCGTGGCCAGCGGGCCCTGCTGGCCGAAGACAATGCGACCAACCGCATGATCCTGCGCGCGATGCTGACCCGGCTGGGTTACCGTGTGACTTTGGCTGAGGACGGCGACGAAGCTGTGGCGGAATGGGCACCGGACCGGTTTGATCTGGTGCTGCTGGATATCTCGATGCCGCTCAAGGATGGGCTGACGGCGCTGCAAGAGTTGGTGCGAAAGGCGGATGGGGCACCGCTTCCGCCGGTGCTGGCCGTTACCGCCAATGCCATGGCACACCACCTACAGGAGTACCGCGAGGCGGGCTTTTCCGAAGTGGTGACCAAGCCGGTGACGCTGGAGGTCTTGGCCGAGGCGATCCTGCGGGCGCAGCACCATTTTGTGGCAGTGCCTGATCCGCGGGCAATCACCCGTCAATAGCGGGGAACCATGCTTAATCCATAGGCAGGTGCACAGACAGCAAGCTTTGCTTGTGGCGAATCGGAAATGGGTTTTACCGTATGGTCAAACAATGACCAAAAACAGCAGGGGGTGACGGATATGATCGGTTTGAAGGCGGGCGTCTCGCGGCGCGGCATGATCCTTGGGGGCGGCGCGTTGGGTCTGGGGGCCGCGTTCCTGCCACGCACCGCATTGGCGCAAGAGCCGCTGAAGGTGGCGGGCATCTATACAGTGCCTGTCGAACAGCAATGGGTCAGCCGCATCCACAAGGCCGCCGAGGCCGCAAAGGCGGCGGGGCTGGTCGATTACAGCTATACCGAAAACGTGGCCAACACCGACTATCCGCGTGTGATGCGCGAATATGCCGAAAGTGGCGTCAAGCTGATCGTGGGCGAGATTTTCGGGGCCGAGGCCGAAGCGCGCGAAGTGGCGGCGGAATATCCCGAGGTGGCCTTTCTGATGGGGTCGTCCTTCCTGCCCGACGCAGCGGCGAACCCCAACCTCGCCGTGTTCGACAACTACATTCAGGATGCAAGCTACCTGTCAGGCATCATAGCCGGGGCCATGACCACCAGCGGCAAGATCGGCATGGTCGGAGGCTTCCCGATTCCCGAAGTGAACCGGTTGATGAATGCCTTCATGGCGGGCGTGCGCGAGACACGGGCCGATGCAACCTTTCAGGTCAGCTTTATCGGGTCGTGGTTCGACCCGCCAAAGGCCAAGGAAACCGCCTTTGCGATGATCGAGGCCGGGGCAGATCTGCTGTATGCAGAGCGCTTCGGGGTCAGCGATGCGGCCAAGGAAAAGGGCGTTCTGGCGATTGGCAACGTGATCGACACGCAGGCCGACTATCCGGATACAGTCGTGGCCTCGGCCTTGTGGCATTTCGAACCGACCTTTGACGCGGCCGTGGTGGCGGTGTCGGCGGGCAGCTTTGCCGCAGACAATTACGGCACCTACAGTTTCATGAAGGCGGGCGGCTGTTCTCTGGCACCTTTGGGGACGTTCGAAGGCAAGGTGCCCGCTGCTGCCATGGAACTGGTCGCGGCCCGGCAGGCGGCGATCATGGACGGCAGCTTCACGGTAGCCATCGACGACAGCGAGCCGAAATCGTCGTGAGCCCCAACCACAACGGGGCGGAGGTTGTCCTTCGCCTTGATGGGATCACCAAGCGCTTTGGCAAGCTGGTGGCGAATGACGCCATCAGCCTGTCCCTGCACCGGGGCGAGGTTCTTGCGCTTCTGGGGGAAAACGGTGCAGGCAAGACGACGCTGATGAACATCCTGTTCGGGCACTATCTGGCCGACGCGGGCAGTGTAATGGCATTTGGCCGTCTGCTGCCGCCCGGACAGCCAAAAACTGCCCTTGCGGCAGGCATCGGCATGGTGCACCAGCATTTCACGCTGGCCGACCATTTGACGGTGCTGGACAACATCACGCTGGGCACCGAACGCCTGTGGAGCCTTGGTCGGGGCAGGTCAGCGGCTTTGGCAAAGGTCCAGGCGTTGAGCGTCGACTTCGGGCTGGTGGTTGATCCGATGGCGCGGGTGGCTGATCTGTCGGTGGGCGAACGGCAGCGGGTGGAAATTCTGAAGGCGCTGTATCGGGATGCACGGGTTCTGATCCTTGACGAGCCGACGGCGGTGTTGACCCCACAAGAGGCCGAGGCGCTGTTCCAGACCCTGCGGCTGGCGACGGCACGCGGGTTGTCAGTAATCTTTATCAGCCACAAGCTGCACGAGGTGATGGGTCATTCCGATACCTGTGTGGTGCTTCGCCACGGAAGGGTCGTGGGGCAGGTGGCCACGCGCGACACTGACCGGCATGCCTTGGCGACGATGATGGTGGGGGCCGAGATGGCCGAAGCCTCGATCGTGCCGGGTGTTGGGGGGCCGGTGCGGCTGTCGTTGCGCGAGGTGCGCGCGGGGTCTGTGCGCGATGTGACGCTGAAGTTGCGCGGCGGCATGATCACAGGGCTTGCTGGCGTGTCGGGCAATGGGCAGGCGGCACTGGCCGATCTGATCGGTGGCGCTGTGGCACCCGAGGCGGGCGAGATGCTGCTGGATGGCCATCCCGTCGCTCAATGGACGCCGCGCGCGGCCATCGCGGCGGGGGTCGGGCGCATCCCCGAAGACCGGCACAAGACCGGGACGGTGGCCGATTTCACCCTGGCCGAGAATGCGGTTCTGGAAACCTATGCCACCCGGTTTGCCAAGCTGGGCTTTGTCGACTGGGCAAAAGTCCGGGCGCATACCGATGGACTTATCGCGGGCTACGACGTGCGCTGTCCGGGGCCAGAAGCGCGGATCCGGCTGCTTTCGGGCGGCAACATGCAAAAGCTGATCCTGGGCCGGGTGCTGGAAGAAGCGCCCGGCATCGTAATTGCCAATCAGCCGGTCCGGGGACTTGACGTCGGGGCCATTGCCTATGTGCACTCTCGGCTGGTGGCGGCGCGCGATTCGGGGGCGGCGGTTTTGCTGATCTCGGAAGATCTGGACGAGGTGATGGGGCTGTCGGATGTGATCCATGTGATCAGCGAGGGTCGGCTGTCGCCGGCCTTTGCGCGTGGCGCGCTGACCCAAGGCGAGCTGGGGCTGTGGATGGCAGGGCAGGGGTTTGGACCGGGGGTCGGTCATGCGGCTTGAACCTGTTGCCAACCCGACCCTTCTGCGGCAACTTGGTCTTCCTGCGCTGGCGCTTGCGGGCACGGTGCTGGTCGCCATGGGGTTGGCGCTGCTGGCGGGGGCCAATCCGCTGGCGGTGCTGGGGCAAATCGTGGTCGGTGCCGTGGGGTCGAAGTTCGCGGCGCTGGAGACACTGAACCGGGCGACGCCGCTGATCTTTACCGGTCTGGCCGTGGCGGTCGCGTTCAGGGCAAAGCTGTGGAACATCGGGGCCGAGGCGCAGCTTTACGCGGGTGCGATCGTGGCGGTCCTGTTGGGCACCGGGGCGTTGGGTGCACCCTTTGTGCTGCCCGTGACGGCGGTGCTGGCGCTGCTGGCGGGGGCGCTGTTGCTGCTGGTGCCGGTCCTGCTGAAGGTACGGCTGGGCGTGGACGAGGTTGTGACCACGCTTTTGCTGAATTTCATCATGGTGCTGTTTGTCAGTTATCTGCTGGAAGGGCCGATGAAAGACCCGATGGGCATGGGCTGGCCGAAGTCTGCGGCCCTGATCAAGGACGCCCGGTTGCCTCGGATCGTCGATGGCTTGCGGCTGCACTGGGGTTTTGGGCTGGCGCTGATCTCGGCGGTGATTGTCTGGGTGATCCAGACCCGCACCACATTGGGTTTTGAGATGCGGGCGGTGGGGGCAAATATCCGCGCGGCGCGCTTTGCGGGCATGCCGGTGACGGCAGTGCTGGTGAAAACCGCGCTGCTGTCCGGGGGGCTTGCGGCCCTGGCGGGGTGGTCCGAGGTGGCAGGGGTCAAGGGGCATCTGTCCTTGGATCTGAGCCCCGGATTTGGGTACACCGGGATCATTGTCGCCATGCTGGCCTTGTTGCATCCCTTGGGTGTGGTGGTCACTGCGCTGTTCGTGGCCGGGGTCTTCGTTGGTGCCGATGCCATGAGCCGGGCCGCCGGGGTGCCGACCTATATCGCCGACATGCTGCTGGCGACCGCGCTGTTGTTCATGGTGCTGGCGATTGCGCTGACCAAGGTCAGGGTGGTGCGGGGATGAGCCAACGGGTGGTGGTTTTACGGCCAATGCCGGGGGGCTTTGCGCCCCCCGGACCCCCCGCAGGATATTTATCAACAGATGAAGGGGGCGGGTGTGATTGATATCCTGATCTCGACCAGCTTCTGGGCGGCGGTGCTGCGGATTGCGTCGCCGTTGATCTTTGCCACCATGGGGGAATTGATTTGCGAACGGGCCGGGGTTTTGAACCTTGGGATCGAGGGGATCATGGTGATGGGGGCCTTTGCCGGCTGGATGGCGGTGTATCAGGGAATGCCGTTATGGGGCGGCGTGGCGGTGGCCTTTGGCGCGGGGGCGGCCTTTGGGCTGATCCATGCCGTTCTGGTGGTGCCGTTCGGGTTGAGCCAGCATGTGGTGGGTTTGGGGATCACGCTTTTGGCGACATCTTCGGCATATTTCGCCTATCGGCTGGCCTTGCCGCAAGTCACCAGCCCGCCCAAGATAGAGCCGTTTCAGGTCTGGGACGTGCCGATGCTGTCGGATATCCCCCTGTTGGGTCCGGCCCTGTTTGCCCAGACCCCGCTGACCTATGCCGCGTTCGCCTGTGCAGGACTGGTGGCATTTGTGCTGTATCGCACCCCATTGGGACTGGCGCTGCGGGCGGTGGGCGAAAACCCCGCAGCGGTCGAGGCGCAAGGCATGTCTGTGACCGGACTTCGGATGGGGGCGGTGGTTGTCGGGTCGGGACTGATGGCGGTCGGGGGCAGTTTCCTGACCTTATCGGCGTTTTCATCGTTTTTTTTCGAAATGGTCAACGGGCGCGGCTGGATCTGCATCGCGCTGGTGGTGTTTGGGGCGTGGCGGCCCGGAAAAGCGTTGCTGGGGGCGCTTTTGTTCGCCGGGTTTGACGCGCTCCAGATCCGGTTGCAGCAGACGCCTGTTGGTGCGGTGGTGCCGTATCAGCTGTTCTTGATGCTGCCGTATGTGTTTTCCATACTGGCGCTGGTGGTGATGTCGCGGCGGGCCGAGGTGCCGGCGGCGTTGATGGTGCCCTACAACAAGGGAGAGCGGTGATGTTTGATCTGATCGTGCGGGGCGGCACGCTGCCCGATGGCGATGTGGCCGATATCGGCATCCGGGGTGACCGGATCGTCGAGGTGGGGCCGATTGCAGCCGATGTGGTCGCAGGCCGGGTGATCGACGCCCGTGGCGATCTGGTCGCCCCGCCCTTTGTTGACCCACATTTCCATATGGATGCAGTGTTGTCCTACGGGTTGCCACGGGTAAATGCTTCGGGCACTTTGCTTGAAGGGATTGGTCTATGGGGCGAGTTGCGTGCCGTGGCCAGCGTCGACGAGATGATCGCCCGCGCGCTGCGCTATTGCGACTGGGCTGTCAGCATGGGGCTTCTGGCCATCCGCAGCCATGTGGACACAACGCCCGACCATCTGCGCGGGGTCGAGGCGATGCTGGAGGTCAAGCGTCAGGTGGCCGGTTATCTTGACCTGCAACTGGTCGCCTTCCCTCAGGATGGGTTGTATCGCAGCCCAACGGGTCGACAAAATGTGATGCGGGCGCTCGATCTGGGCGTGGAGGTTGTCGGCGGGATCCCGCATTTCGAGCGCACGATGGACGAGGGTGCCGAAAGCCTGCGCGATCTGGCGCGGATTGCCGCCGAGCGTGGTCTGATGTGGGATGTGCATTGCGACGAAACCGACGACCCGATGAGCCGCCATGTCGAAACCATGGCGCGTGAGGTGACACGACATGGATTGGCCGCGCGCGCGGCGGGGTCGCATCTGACATCCATGCATTCGATGGACAACTACTATGTCTCGAAGCTGATCCCGCTGATTGCCGAAAGCGGCATGACCGCCATTTCCAATCCACTCATCAACATCACGCTGCAAGGGCGGCATGACACCTATCCCAAACGCCGCGGGCTGACGCGGGTTCGGGAGATGCAGGCGGCTGGTGTCACTGTGGGGTGGGGGCAGGACTGTGTGCTTGACCCTTGGTATTCGCTGGGCACGGGCGACATGCTGGATGTGGCCTTCATGGGGCTGCATGTCGCTCAGATGACCCACCCCGAGGAAATGGCGCGCTGTTTCCGGATGGTGACGGAAGACAATGCCGCCATCATGGGTCTGCACGACTACGGATTGCGTCCCGGTGGGGTGGCGTCATTCGTGGTGCTGGACGCAGGCTCCCCGGTCGAGGCATTGCGGCTGCGGCCGGATCGGTTGGCTGTGGTGGCCAAGGGGCGCGTGGTGTCGGAAAAGCCGCGAAACGACGCGCGGCTGGTGCTGCCCGGGCGGCCCAACACGGTGCGGCGCCGGCATTAGGTGGCGGATCGGCTGCGCGCAGTCGTGTTGCCGGTCGATGATGTTGGGCGGTGTGTTGCCCGTGAAGACTGCGATGATCCTACTGAAAGTCCGCCGGTTCCAGGGCTCCTGCACGCAAAAGGTGCTGCAGGACAGTCGCAATCGACAGGGCATCGTCCATTGCGTCATGCGCACGCAATGGTGGGTGGGGCAGGTGGTAGTAGTCGGCCAAGCCGCTGCAGCGGGTCCGGGTCAGATCGGCCAAGGGCATGCCGGCCTGCAAAAGCAGTGTCGTCGCATTGCCGAATTGCGTGACGGGAAGGGGTGGCGTGATGTTTTCAACATAGCAACTGATCGCCATGAGATTGAATTCATCCTTGCCCCAGGACCAAAGCTTTGTGCCCTGCGCAAAGTCGCCCAGCCGTTTCAGCGCCTGTTCGAGAGGCTGTCCCTCGCGGTCAAGATCCTGCGCCGAAATACCTGTCAGTGCGGTGAAATAAGGATCAAGCTCGCAGGGCTGCCCGCTACGATCCTTCGGGGTGACGTAAACTCGGATCTGGTCCATGACAGGGAAAGAGCCGGAAAGGCTGATCCGAACCGCACCAATTTGGGCCACGACCGGGTCGGGATCGCGCGGACCACCCCAAAAGCGCGTTTGCGCGCCTTCGGCGGTCAGAAACTCGCAGTCGAACAGGATGGCGCTTTCCATGGTCTGCTCCCCTTGATGCCGACACAGGACGCGATCGGGCACTGAAGTGCAAGGCTGTCGCTGGCCTGCTTGCAAAGGCGACTGTGGGATCAGAGATTGCGCGCAACGTGGCATCAGTCAATGTGTCGGACTTTCTGTCTCCGGCACGGCACTCCGGGCTGCAAAGCCATACCGGGTGCGCCATCGGGAAAGCCGATAAAATGCGGTCTGTTTTGACCCAGGATTAAACGGTTCCTTCAGTCTTTCCCCGTTACCCATGAGCCACCAGCGGGTCGCAGCCGACCCTCTTGGACGGATCAGAGGGTCTTTGACAGATGCGTACAATCGAACTTGTCGCAAGGGTTACACCGGATTCGGCACAGGCCCTTTGGTATGAACTGGAAAGCGGGTTTGATGCCGCAGGCGCCAGGCCCAGCCTGACCATTGACGCCTCGGCCGTGCGGCATCTGAGCGCGGCTGCGGTGCAGGTATTGTTGGTGGCCCGCAGCAGGGCGCGGCGCGATGGCGGCAATTTGCTGATTTCCACCCCGTCGCCTGAATTCCGGGAATGTCTGCGCGTGATGGGGGCAGGTGTTCTGGTCGCGGAGGATGTGGAATGAGTTTGCGTATTCTGGCCGTCGATGACTCGCTCACCATGCGCGAGATGCTGCGACAAACGCTGACCGAAGCGGGATTCCAGGTGGTTCTTGCCGAAGATGGGCTGGATGCTTTGGACAAGCTGCCCGCCGCTGATCCTGACCTGATCCTGAGCGATCTGAACATGCCGAAGATGGATGGGTTCGGTCTGATTGATGCTGTGCGCAAAGGCAATGTGTCATCGCGTGTGCCGATCCTGGTTCTGACAACAGAAAGTGCCGCCACCCTGAAAGACCGTGCGCGGGCCGCCGGGGCGACCGGGTGGATCACCAAGCCCTTTGACGAGACGTCCCTGGTGTCGACCATCCGTCGCGTTGCGGCAATGTGAGGCGGATATGGCAGGACCGATTGACCTGAAGGATATCTTCTTTGTCGAGGCAGACGAGTTATTGTCTGCCCTGGAAGAAGGGTTGCGTGCCATTCAGACCGGAGCGCAAGAAGGTGATACTGTGAATGCGGTCTTTCGGGCCGTTCATTCTATCAAGGGTGGGGCAGGTGCCTTTGACCTGAAGGCGCTGGTCGGATTTGCCCATCGGTTTGAAACGGTTCTGGATGAGCTGCGCACAGGAAGATTGCAGCCCGAAGCCGCCCTGTTGGGTGCCTTGTTGCACGCAAGCGACCATTTGGCCGATATGATCGCGGCCTCTCGCACGGGGACGAATACAGACCCCGAAGTGGATGAACGGGTCATTGCGGCGCTGGAGGCGCAAGCAGGCGGCGGAATGCCCTGCGAAGAAGAGGCGTTCACTTTCGAACCCTTGGCCATAGAGGGGCCGTTCGGTCTTGACTTTGCGCCCTTGCCCCTTTCTTTGGGTCGCCGTCCGGTAACGGTGACCTTCCGTCCGTATGCGGGTGCATTTGCATCAGGGCACGACCCGGCACTGTTGTTGCGTGATCTGTGTGCGCTGGACGAGGTCGAAATAAGACTTGACCAAAGCAGACTGCCCGACATGACAACCTTTGATCCGGGACAGTCGTATCTTGGCTGGACGGTGACGTTGCAGACCGAACGGTCTGACACCGATCTTCTTTCCATCTTCGAGTTTATCGAAGGAAGTTGCGAGCTGAACCTTGTCGCCGAATTGCCCCCGTGCGGCGAGACCCCACCTTTGCCACCGGTCAGTGGCAAGCCCTCCGGATCCAACCTCGGGACACAAGGCAGCGATGCGTTGCCAACGTCAGTGCCCACCATCCCGGCCCACCCGATGGCTGTTGCCCCCACCAGTCAGGTGCCACATGCGGGGCCTCGCCCGACGATACGCGTCGATATCGATCGTGTTGACAGACTGGTGGATATTCTGGGTGAGTTGGTCATTCATCAGGCGATGCTGACCGAAGCCATAGAGCAATCGCCCGGTTTCGGCTCTGTCGAAGTGGATCGCAGTCTGGACCAGTTGCGACAATTGTCTCGGCAAATTCAGGAATCGGTCATGGCGATCCGCGCGCAGCCGGTAAAACCATTGTTCGACCGGATGCACCGCATCGTGCGCGAGGCGTCGATGGCGGCAGGAAAATCCGCCCGTCTGGTGACCGAAGGCGAAAGCACCGAAGTCGACAAAACAATCATCGAACGACTGGCAGATCCATTGACCCACATGATCCGCAACGCGGTGGATCATGGGCTTGAGAAACCTGGCAAACGCAATGAGATTGGCAAACCGAACGAAGGGGTGATCAAACTGTCGGCCGCGCACCGCTCGGGGCGGATTGTAATCACCGTTCAGGACGATGGTGCCGGGATCGACCGTGAAAAGGTACGACAGATAGCGGTGGAAAAAGGATTGGTCTCGCCCAGTGCCGAGCTTTCCGCACAAGAAATTGATGCGTTGCTGTTCCTGCCCGGTTTTTCCACCGCGACCGAGGTCTCTGCCCTCTCAGGACGCGGGGTCGGAATGGATGTGGTCCGGTCCGAGATCGCCGGACTGGGTGGCCGGGTCGGCATTGCCTCGCTGCGCGGGCAGGGGACGACGCTGACCATCAGTTTGCCGCTTACCTTGGCGGTTCTTGACGGAATGGTGTTCGAGGCTGCGGGCCAGACGCTGGTCCTGCCGGTATCAACAATCATTGAAACCCTGCGCCCAGATGCGGCAATGCGCCATGATCTTGGACAAACGGACTCGGTGCTTGATGTGAGGGGCAGATGTTTGCCGTTGATCGACGTCGGCGCTGCATTGGGATTCCGTCGCCATCTCGGACCAGGCGAAGGCGAAATCGTCGTAGTTGTCGAACACGGTGATGACGGCGCCATTGCATTGATGGTCGATGGCATCCGTGATCAACGGCAGGTCGTGATCAAGGGATTGGAGGCAAACTACGGCCAGATCCCCGGCATCGCCGCTGCAACTGTTTTAGGGGATGGCTCTGTCGCCCTGATCCTTGACCCTGCCGATCTGGCGTCTTCCAGCCCTGTCCCCACCCGTTCCCCTCTCACACTCGCAGCGGAATAAGATCATGCGCTCCACCGGTTATGCTACCGATCCCGATATTCGCGAACTCGTGGCTTTCCGTACGGCGGGACAGGACTTCTGTATCGATATCCTGTCAGTGCGGGAAATCCGCGGGTGGAGCAGGCCTGCCTTGCTTCCCCATGCGCCCGGCTATGTCCAGGGTGTCATCAACCTGCGCGGTGCGGTAGTGCCCATCCTTGATCTGGCCCGAAGGTTGGGGTTGGATCCGATCGAGACAACGGATCGCAATGTCATCATCGTGGCCGCGATCCAGAACCGCACGGTCGGTTTGTTGGTAGAGGCTGTCACCGACATTCTCGGTGTCCCGGCGTCCGGCGTTCAGCCGACGCCCGATTTGGCCTCTGAAGCCACCCGCAACATGCTGCACGGCGTCGTGGTGCAAGACAGTCGGCTGATCCGGCTTTTGGATGTCGGCCAATTGCTTCCGCAACCTGACGAGGCCGTAGCCTGAGATGGGGAGCTGTGGATTGACCCCAGTCAAAGATGTAGTTCTTAGCAATCGGGACTTTTCCCGTATTGCCCAGCTTGTGAATGACATCGCAGGCATTGTGCTGGCCGATGCCAAGCGTCCATTGGTACATTCGCGGCTGATGCGACGACTACACGCCCTCGACCTGCCGGACTTCGCGACCTATGCCGACTTCATTTGTGGAAATGAAAGTGAAGACGAACGGCGTGAGTTGATTTCGGCAGTGACCACGAATGTGACGTCCTTCTTTCGCGAACAGCATCATTTCGAAACATTGACCAGCAAGATCTTGCCATCGTTGATCGCACGCGCGCAAAGCGGTGGGCGTGTTCGGATCTGGTCAGCGGGGTGCTCCAGTGGCGAGGAACCCTACAGCATCGCGGCCACCGTGCTGGCGGTGTGTTCGGAAGCAAAGCGCCATGACCTGCGCATCTTGGCAACCGATATTGACCAGAAGATGGTCGAAAAGACCCGACAGGCGCTCTATCCCATCGAAGCGGGTGTAGCCCCGGGGAGTGAACGGGCCCGATTGCTGTTTGCCGACCCGCGCGCCCGGGACGGGTTGCGGATCAGCACTGCCGCAAGAGAACTGGTGACCTGCAAAGTTCTGAACTTGCAGGACACGTGGCCGATGAAGGGGCCCTTCGAAGTGATCTTTTGCCGAAATGTCGTTATATACTTTGACAAAACCACGCAGGAACGTCTGTGGCAGCGCTTTGCGCAGGCCTTGAGCCCCGGCGGCTACCTGATGATCGGCCATTCCGAACGCGTGACCGGTCCGGCTTTGTCAGAGTTCCAGGTTGACGGCATTACCACATACAGACGTTGCTGAACGGTGGCGCGGAATCCAACTGGCGTAAGGAATAGGAATGAAGCGGGAAGATCTAAGAATCATGGTGGTGGATGATACGGCCGTCAGTCGCGGGTTGATCACACAAGCGCTGGACTGGATGCAGGTGGAAGGATACCGAACATGCGCAGATGGCGATGAGGCTCTGCGTTCGCTGATGCAAAAGCCCGTCCATCTGGTGATTTCCGATTATCATATGCCTGGGTTGGATGGTCTGGGTCTACTAGAAGGCATTCGCCGCACACGCGGAATTGAACGAACGGGGTTTATCCTTGTAACAGGTCGGGCCGATGCAACCGTTGTGGCGAAAGGCCGAGCCATGGGAATGAACAACATGATCACCAAGCCGTTCAGCCGAGAGGGGATGCGTGACTGTATAGAACGTGTGGTGGGGCCGATCTGATGACCGCAGTAACGTCGGCAGATCTGGATCAAGGCTGTTGCGCGGTTGCCACCGACCAAGTTCTGAGCGGAAGATTGGTCATTTTGCGCGGTGGCGAGCATCTCGCGCTTATTGCGATCCGCCTGCGCGACTTAGAAGCGGTGATGCTTGGGGCGTCACGGGTCTCGGTTTTGGCATCCGACAGTGGGACAGGGTCAAGCCGGGCGCGTCTACAGTCGCTTGATCTGATGATCCAGGAATTGTCCGGCCTGTCCGATATCCTGATCGGGACGGCCTCGCATCTGCCTGATGTTCCTGATGACACGGTCGATGCATTGGTTGATCTGCCCCGCCTGCAAAGTCTGTCCCGCGCTTTGCGAAATCTTGCGGAACATCCCATCACCCCCGAGGTCGTAATTTTCTGATAGATTTGCGACCCGCACGCGCCAGACGTCAGAACAGCACGATGTCGTCGCGAGGCACGGGTTTGCGAAACTCCTCGCGCACCTCGGTTGCAGGAAGTTTCATTTGCTGAACCTGCCCCAAAACGGGCCAGACACGGATCTTGCGGCCGTGGTTGCCTCCCAGACTGCCGCCAAGATAGCGGATGCCTTCGCGGCGCAGAAAGTCCTCGGCAAAGCGGCCATTCGCGGCCCCGATATCGGTCAGTCCTGGAACCATGCGTCCCCCACCGAACAGCTTGGCTTCGAGTCTGTCCCGCCGCGCCCCGGCCTGGGTCAGACTGTTGATCAGCAATTCCATGGCGTTCAGCCCGTATTTCATCGCGTGGCGATCCGTGGGGTCGTTGCCGGGCAACAGGAAATGGTTCAGCCCCCCGACACCTGCCACCGGATCGCGCAGGAATGCGGCGACACACGAGCCCAGAATCGTGGACAAAACGTCCTGACGGTCTGACGAAATCAGATATTCTCCCTGAATAACCACCTTCAACCGATTACCTGCCTGCATCATCTGTAGCGCCTTTCATGATCCAGCGGTTGACCCTGCCCGATTGCCCGCAGCAGCGCCGGTGCGATGGCATCGATGGGAAGTATCTCGTGTGCCGCGTCCAGTTCCCGTGCCGCGCGCGGCATGCCGTAGACGACGGAACTTGCTTCGTCCTGCGCAATGGTGTGCCCGCCTGCGCGACGGATGGACAAAAGCCCCTCGGCCCCATCGCGCCCCATTCCAGTCAGCAGTGCTGCCGCAGGGGCAAAGCGGAGCCGGGCCGCCGACAGAAAAAGCCTGTCCACCGAAGGGCGGTGGCCTTGGACCGGCGCTGTGGGTTCCAGACGCATGGTGATCCCGGCATGGGGCGCAAGCGTCAGGTGCCTGTCCCCCGCCGGGGCAACGTAGATCTCGCCGGGCCGGGCGATCTGTCGGTCCTCTGCTTGCTGCACCTGAGCGGGACAGACGCGGTTAAGCCCCGCCACAAAGCTTTCAACAAACCCTGGACGCATGTGTTGCACAACAAAGGTCGGCGGACAGGTGGAGGGAAGCGCAGACAGCAGGGTGTAGAGCGCTTCGACCCCGCCGGTGGAGGCGCCGATCACGATAGCGCGCATGGCGGGATTGTGGTCGCGTTTTGCGAATGTCATTCGGGTTGGTTCAAATGGCACGCGACGCAACCCCGCGTTTGGAGACGGAGTCGAAGCGCAAACCGTTCCATTGGAGTGTCGTGGCATCGGGCTTTTGCATCCGGCCATGGCAGGTAGTGGTCGATCGTGCGACCCTTTCGACTGTTTGACGCAAGAACGTGCTGGTCGTCGGGGCGTGGGCAGAGCTATTTGCCAAGGCGCGTTTGCCATCCTTGCCCACGGCCAGGGCAGCGGGACTGGTCAAAATGGCGCGCTTCATGGAACGGCTCCAAAAACAGGGACGTGCGCTGGCTGTATTGGGCGCTTGTTTCCACGCCACATTGAAGCAGGTGTCCTAACCTTCCCCTAACGCGAAAACTTCTACCGAATATCCCGCTTTATCAACGCGTGTGCGGCCTTGGCGATGGCATCGGCCGAAGGCAACGTTGCTGCATAGGCAGGGCCGGTGGCGATGAAGCTGTCTTCTGCCGTCAGCCGTGCAACGGTTGGGTGATCCTTCAGCAAGGTCATCACCGCCTCCGAGATATTGCCGGACCGGCGACATTCATCCACGACCAATACGGCTTGCACACCCGCAAGGGCGGCCAGAAGCGACGCTTCGGGCACAGGTGAAAGCCACCGTAAATCAATGATTTTGCAGGATATTCCAGAGGTAGCCAGCAGCGCGCGCGCCTGATGAGACAGCATCACGCCATTGCCATAGGTCACGATGGCCAGCGTTGTGGCGGTGCCATCCACCCCCACTTCGCAAAAGCCAATGCGACGGTCGGGATCGGGATAGGGGGTCATCCAAAGTCCGTCGCCGGGGCTGTGCAGATCGCGCGCCGGATAGAGCGCGATGGGTTCGATGAACACCACCACGCGTTGGTCCTCGGCCGCAAGTCGGGCACATTCGCGCAGCATCATCGCAGCCTCATCGCCGCGCGACGGGCAGGCAACGATCAGGCCGGGGATGTCACGCATAACGGCCAGCGAGTTGTCGTTGTGGAAGTGGCCGCCGAAGCCTTTCTGATAGCCAAGCCCTGCGACGCGCAGCACCATCGGGTTGGTGAACTGCCCGTTCGAAAAGAATGGCAGGGTGGCAGCCTCGCCGCGGATCTGGTCTTCGGCGTTGTGTAGATAGGCAAGAAACTGGATCTCGGGGATCGGCAGAAAACCATTCTGGCCCAGACCGATGGCAAGGCCAAGGATGGACTGTTCATCAAGCAGCGTGTCGATCACACGTCCCGCACCAAACCGGGCTTGCAGCTTTTGTGTAACCCCGTAGACGCCACCCTTGCGGCCGACATCTTCGCCCATCAACAGGGTTTCGGGGCGGTCGAGCATCAGGTCGGTCAGCGCCCAATTGATCTGGCGGCTCATCGGTTGCGGGTCCACCATGGCTTTCATGTCGGCACCAAACACTCCTGCGCGGGCTTCGGGGCTGGGACCATTGCGGGGTGTGGTCGGGCGGGGCGGCGGCACGATGCTGGCCATCACCTCGGCCGCGCAGTGCAGGCGGGGCCGGGCAACCGCCTGCGCCGCCCGCTGCGCAACCTCTGCTGCGGCAGCAGTGTAAAGGCCGAGTGCCTGATCGGGCGATATCACGCCGGCCTGATCCAGCAGTCGCACGGCATGCAGCAGCGGATCATTGGCCTCATCAGCCTCGACCTCGGCGCGCGACAGATAGGTGGTTGGCACATCAGCCCCGGCATGCCCATAAAGACGCACCGTCCGCAAATGCAGGATGGCCGGCTTTTTCGTGCGACGGATGTCATTCACTGCGGCGCGGGTCACAGCATAGGTATTGTAGAGATCAAGCCCGTCGGCCTTATGATACGCCAATCCGGGGCGCGCGCGAAGCACGGCCTCGATCCAACCGGGCGGGGACTTGGTCGAGATGCCGATGCCATTGTCTTCGCAAACAAACAACAGTGGCATCGGTGCACCCTGCCAAGCGGTCCAGCCTGCGGCGTTCAACGCGCCTTGGGCTGTCGAGTGGTTCAGCGACGCATCGCCAAAGCTGCACATGACCACCGAGCCTTCGTCCATGATCGCGTGATCCGGGCGGTGCTTGCGCATCAGGCCCAGAGAATAAGCCGCCCCCACGGCCTTGGGCAGATGGCTGGCGATGGTCGAGGTTTGTGGCGGGATCATCAGGGCGCGCGACCCCAGCACCTTGTGCCGCCCGCCCGAGATCGGATCCTCGCTGGAGGCGGCAAAAGACAGCAGCATGTCCCAGACCGAGTCTTGCCCCGGAACAGTCAGCGCGCGGGCGATCTGAAAGGCCGCGTCGCGGTAGTGCAACAGCGCCATATCTCCGGCACGCAGGGCCAAGGCGACGGCGGCCATGCCTTCGTGCCCGGACGAGCCGATGGTATAGAACCCTTGACCTGCGCGTTGCATGACACGGGCCTGACGATCCAGCGCACGGCTGAGGCAGGCCGCGCGAAAGGCGGTGATGGCAAGATCCGGCGTCAGCGGACCCGAAGGCCCTGCCCCGGACGGCAGATCACGCGCGGCGACCCTGCGCAGGAAAGACTCGTGAACGATATCGGCGCGGTCCATCTGTCAGGCCCCTTGGCGGCAAAACGCGGTCCCGCTGGGACCGCGCAAAGTGGTGAAAGTCTGGCCTCTGCGGCGGGTCCGTCAGAAGAACGCCTGCAAGCCCGTGATCGCGCGGCCAAGGATAAGGGCGTGCACGTCATGGGTGCCCTCATAGGTGTTGACCGTTTCGAGGTTCACCATATGCCGCATGATCTGGTAGTCTTCCTGAATACCATTGCCGCCGTGCATGTCACGCGCCATGCGGGCGGCATCCAAAGCCTTGCCACAGTTGTTGCGCTTGATGATGGAAATCATCTCGGGCGCGGCATTGGCCTGATCCAATAGCCGCCCCACCTGCAAGCAGCCTTGCAGCCCAAGGCTGATTTCCGTCAGCATATTCGCCAGCTTCAACTGGAACAATTGCGTCTGCGCCAAGGGTTTGCCGAATTGCTTGCGGTCCAGACCGTATTGGCGCGCCGCGTGCAGGCAGAATTCTGCGGACCCCATCACGCCCCAGGCAATGCCATAGCGCGCCCGGTTGAGGCAGCCGAACGGCCCTTTCAGACCTTCGACATGGGGCAGCAGCGCATCTTCGCCGACCTCTACATCCTTCAAGACGATCTCGCCTGTGATGCTGGCGCGCAGGCTGAGCTTGCCACCGATCTTGGGGGCCGAGAGCCCCTTGGTGCCCTTGTCGAGCACGAAGCCCTTGATTTTGCCGCCATGCGCTTCGGATTTGGCCCAGACCACGAATACATCGGCCAAGGGAGCGTTCGAGATCCACATTTTCGAGCCGTTCAGCACATAGCCTTGGGCGGTCTTTTTCGCGACGGTCTTCATGCCCGCCGGGTCACTTCCTGCATCGGGTTCAGTCAGGCCAAAGCAGCCGATCCATTCGCCCGAGGACAGTTTCGGCAAATACTTTTGTCGTTGGGCTTCGGTGCCATAGGCATAGATCGGATACATTACCAGGGATGATTGCACGCTCATCATGCTGCGATAGCCGCTGTCCACCCGTTCCACTTCGCGCGCGATCAGCCCATAGGCCACATAAGATGCGCCCAGCCCACCGTATTCTTCCGGGATGGTCGCCCCCAACAAACCCATTTCGCCCATTTCACGGAAGATGGCCGGGTCGGTGGATTCTTCGCGATAGGCGGCGATCACGCGCGGTTGAAGCTTTTCCTGTGCGTATGACCGGGCGGCATCACGCAACATGCGTTCTTCTTCGGTCAACTGGTCATTCAGGCGAAACGGGTCTTCCCAATCGAAGCGACCCAGATCGGGGGCATCTTTAGCTTTCAGTTTGGGGGCATCAAGGCGCATGGCATCCTCCGGTTGCGTTCAGTGTGCCATGGGTGGGGCAGGGGCAAAAGATATCGACTGCTTGCATGAACCATGGAATGCTTCACGCCAATATTGTGCATAAAAAGTCGAAATGATATCGAACTCTTGTCACAAGTTAATGAGGAAAGTGCATGATTGGCCCGCGCCGCCTGTTGCCATCCATGCCCGCGCTGCTGGC
>JBKBOF010000015.1:0-32660 GCA_046294955.1 Paracoccaceae bacterium | reverse complement strand
TTGAGGATCCAGAACCCCTGATTCTGAAGCTCCACGCCAAGGCGGAAGACGTTGTGATAACTGCCGATGACCCAGATCGCGCCATTCGGCTTCAACAACCGCTTTGCGGCCTGAAGCCATGCCTTGGTGAAGTCATCATAGACGGCAAAGGACGAGAACTGATCCCAATGATCATCCACCGCATCGACCTTGGAATTGTCGGGGCGGTGAAGATCACCCTTCAATTGCAGATTATAAGGGGGGTCAGCAAAGATCAGGTCCACAGAGCCCGCTGGCAGGCTGTTCATGATGTCGATGCAGTCGCCTGCAAGGATCTGGTTCAGCGGGAGCGGAACTCCCGGCTGCGCGGTCGTCTTCGTCATCTTCTGCCTCTGTCCCGGACGTCATTTCCTGCGCCCTTCTTGTGGATAACAATGAGTCAGACGTGATTCGACGTCAAATTCTTTATTGAATCAAGGGGTTACGATTTTATCTTGATACAAGATGTTGTGGACGGGTTTGAACGAACGTCTATGAACGGGGGTCACGCCAAGATTTAGAAGCGCCCGCAGATGCGCCTTGGTCGGATAACCCGCGTTCACCTCCCAGCCGTAGCCGGGGTATTGTTGCGCCAAATCCACCATGATCCGGTCACGGGTCACCTTGGCACAAATCGACGCCGCCGCGATTGACAGGGATTTGGCATCTCCCTTCACGATAGCCAATCCCCGGCACGGCAGGTTCCGCGGAATCAGGTTGCCGTCAATCAGTGCAAAATCAGCACCCAAAGCGGTCACGGCACGTTCCATTGCCAGATGGCTGGCGCGCAAGATGTTCAGACAGTCGATCTCCTCGACACTGGCATGTGCGACGGCGACCTGTGCCATTTCCTGCAACTCTGCAAACAGCCTTTCGCGTCTGGCTGCCGACAGCGTTTTTGAGTCGGCCAGGCCTTGCGGGATCCGCGACGGGTCCAGCCACACAGCGGCGGCGGTAACAGGCCCACACAAGGGCCCGCGCCCCACCTCATCCACACCAACGACAAAGGCCGCCCCTTGAAAAAGGGCCGCTGTTTCATGCGCAAAGTCGGGAGCGGGCTTTTCCATGGCCCGGCATAGCGCGGGGCATGGATAAAAAAAAGGGGGTGAGAGGATCATATCCTCCCACCCCCTCCTGGACACGGCGACCGGGGAAGCCGCATCCAGGGACGCAATTACTTGACGGAAATCTCGACGTAAAATTCGGCTAAAAAAGGGGGTGAGAGCGGAACGTCCTCCCACCCCCTCCTGGACACGGCGACTGGGGGAAGCCGCATCCGGGGACGCAATTATTTGATTGAAATCTCGGCGTAAAACTCGGCTAAAAAAGGGGGTGAGAGCTGCTCGTCCTCCCACCCCCTTCTGGATGCGACGACGGGGGGACGCCGCATCCGGGGACGCAATTCATTTTCGTCTTAATGGTCGTAGCGATCACGCCCGCGGCCCCGGTCGTGGCCATAGGGGCGCCCGCGGTCGCGATACATCCGGTCATCGCGGAATTGGCCCCGATCGGCACCAACCCGGAAGCCGGCATTGCGCAGGCAGTCTTCGCCATAAACCCGGTCCACGCGGCCAAAAACCCGTGCATCATGGGCGCATTGACGTGGCAGGCGAAAGTCAAACCCCTCACGCCGCAGGCAGCGTTCGGGATACACCGTCACGTCCCTGCGTGCGCCGGAAATCTCGATGGCACACACCGATGGAACGCGCGGAGCACGTGCCTGAACCGGGGGCTCGGGCAGTGGCGCGGGCTTGGCCCGACCCTTGTCGATCGAATTGATGATGGCACCGACGGCAAGCGCGGCGACGACGGCCTTGGCCAGATTGTCGCTGGCACGGTCTGCCTGGGCGGGAACAGCGGTGCCAGCCATAAGGGTCAGCACGGTAACGGCAGCAATGACAGCGGCGGCCACGCGGCGCAGGGGCTTTGACGTTTCGCGCGGCATGGACGGGGAAATGGCGGTAGATGCTTGAAACATGGGGCCCTCCTGTCAGGTGGAGCGTTCGTTCTGCCCAGTGCGACCATCGCACCGGATCCGATGCCCAATCCATGCGCCCCCCGGTGTCGGACAGGCAATATCACCGGTCTGATATGCGATAACAGCCCCTGCCACGCGGGGTTGTTATTGAATATCGCAGCGTTCGCGCGCAACTCTGTCACCAAGGCACGTCGCCCCCGAGCAGGAGCCGAACATGAAATTTGCATCCCTGATCTTCGCTGTCGCAACGGCATTGGCGTTGGCAGGTCCCGCGTCGGCGGAATGCTACGCGGATTACAAGGCCAAGCAGGACGCCCCCTTGCGTCTGCACTATGGTGTGGCACAGGTAAGCGACAGCAACTGCACGCCCGCTGCGGCCAAAGGCGAATTGACGCCCCGGCTTGCGTCGGCGGGTTGGACGTTGTTGAACGTGGTGTCCACTTTCGGCCCCGAGGGCCTTGGCGAAAGGCAAGCGAGTGCAGGAGAATTCTTCCTCCGTTATTGAGAGTCTCAAGGCCGGCAACCGGGTTGTCAGCTTTGGTATTGCGGGAATTGTGCTGATCCTGTTCGGGGCGGCGCTGTTTTTGTTCCTCAGCCTGCCTGACGCAAACGCCTTCAATACGCGGGTGGAACGGTTGTTTGTTGAAAACGACAACCTGACCACCGGAGCCGAGATCAAGCTGCTGGAAATTCTGGCGCAATCCGGCACCTCATTTTCTGAAGTTCTGCAAAGCTATCGCATGGTGATCTTTGTGCTGCTGGTGTTTTCCACAGCTCTTTTGGTGGCGGCACTGGTGTTTCTGGTGATGATCATCGCGCTGAACCGCCGGATTTCGGCCATTCAGCGGTCGGGAATTCAGGTCGCCAGCCTGATGATCAGCCGTGAGGGCCGCGCGGTTTACATCAACGACATGGAATTTGCGCTGACCGAAGCCGCTTTGGAAACGCTGTCGGTTCTGGCCGAGGCCCGGATGGATGACGAGGTGCTGACAGGGGCCCAGATCGAATCGGTGATCTCGGGCCGGAACGAAGTGGATTGCGATGAAGCCGCCGGTGCAACCCGCGTCAAACGTCTGCGCGACACGCTGGGCAACCAGTTGGTCAGCGAGTTGCTGGTTAAAACAATCGCCCGACGTGGCTATGTTCTTTCGGTGGGCAAAGACGTTATCCGCATGGTCTGATTGTCATCTGGCCGACACAAGGCTTGCATAGGGGGATGGGGGGTCATACATAGCGCCCCTCTTGTCCTTCTGCTGCCCTTGGGGGGGATGCGATGATCCAGACACCTTTCTACCTGATCGACCGCGCCAAACTTGCGCGCAACATGGCCATCATGGATGAGCTGCGTCACACCTCTGGCGCAAAGACCCTTCTGGCGCTGAAGTGCTTCGCCACATGGGGCGTGTTTGACCAGATGCGTCAGCATATGGACGGAACGACGTCATCTTCGCTATACGAACTGAAGTTGGGTCGCGAACGGTTTGGCCGCGAAACCCATGCCTATTCCGTGGCATGGGCAGACCACGAGATTGCCGAGGCCGTCGGCTATGCCGACAAGATCATCTTCAACTCCATCGGTCAGCTTGAACGGTTCGACAATCAATCCGCCAGCATCGCGCGCGGCCTGCGTCTGAACCCACGATTTTCGACCAGCAGTTTCGACCTCGCCGATCCGGCCCGCCCGTTCAGCCGCTTGGGCGAATGGGATGCCACCAAGATCGAGCGGGTGATGGACCGGATTTCCGGCTTCATGATCCACTACAACTGCGAAAACGCCGATTTTGACCTGTTTGACCAACAATTGACCCGGATCGAAAATGAATTCGGTGCGCTTCTCAGCCGACTGCAATGGGTCAGCCTTGGCGGCGGCATCCACTTCACGGGCGAAGGCTATCCGGTGGCCAAGCTGGCCGCGCGGCTGAAGGCGTTTTCGGAACGTTTCGGCGTGCAGGTCTATCTGGAACCGGGCGAAGCGGCGATCACCGGCGCAGCCAGTCTTGAAGTGACCGTGCTGGACGTTTTGAACAACGGCAAGGATCTTGCAATTGTCGACTCCTCGGTCGAGGCGCATATGCTCGATCTGTTGATCTATCGCGTTTCGGGCAAGATCGAGACAACCGGCGACCATTCTTTCCAGATCTGTGGAAAATCCTGTCTGGCTGGCGATGTGTTCGGCGAATTCAACTTCCCCGCGCCGCTGCAAGTGGGCGACCGGCTGAGCATCGCCGATGCGGCAGGCTATACGATGGTCAAGAAAAACTGGTTCAACGGGGTGAAGATGCCGGGCATCGTCATAAAGGAACTGGACGGGTCGATGACCGTCGCGCGTGAATTCGGCTATGCCGATTTTGAAAGCAACCTCGGGTAATCCCGGTTGCCCCTTCCCTCTGTCCTTAAAGGAGACGGTTCGAAGTGAAACGGAATGTTCTGATCATCGGCGCGGGCGGTGTGGCCCAAGTCGTGGCGCACAAGGCGGCGCAGCACAATGACCGCTTGGGCGATCTGCATATCGCCAGCCGCACCGTGTCCAAGGCGCAGGCGATCATCGACAGCGTGCATGCCAAGGGCGCGATGAAGGTGCCCGGCGTGTTCAAGGCCCACGCGCTGGACGCGATGGACACCACAGCCGTGGTCGCGCTGATCAAGGAAACCGGCTGCCAGATCGTGATCAACGTCGGCTCGCCCTTCGTGAACATGACCGTGCTTGATGCCTGTATTCAGGCGGGCGTGGCCTATATGGACACCGCCATTCACGAAGACCCCGCGCAGATTTGTGAAGATCCACCGTGGTATGGCAACTATGAATGGAAACGGCGCGAAGCCTGCAAGGCAGCTGGCGTCACAGCCATTCTGGGTGTCGGATTCGACCCCGGCGTGGTGAACGCCTACGCCCGCGTGGCCGAAGGTATGATGGACGCCATCACGTCGATCGACATCGTCGATATCAACGCCGGATCCCATGGCAAATGGTTCGCCACAAACTTTGATCCCGAGATCAACTTCCGGGAATTCACCGGCACGGTGTATTCCTGGCAAAACGGAGCATGGCAATCGAACACAATGTTCGAGGTGGGCAAGACATTCGATCTGCCGGTGGTGGGGGAGCAGAAGGCCTATCTCACCGGCCATGACGAGGTTCACTCGCTCTCGGCGCGTTACCCTGCCGCCGATGTGCGGTTCTGGATGGGATTCGGCGACCATTACATCAATGTCTTCACCGTGCTGAAAAACCTTGGTCTGCTCTCCGAGCAGCCCGTGAAAACCGCCGAAGGGCTGGAGGTCGTTCCGCTGAAGGTGGTCAAGGCCGTGCTGCCCGACCCAGCCAGCCTTGCGCCCGACTACACCGGCAAGACCTGTATCGGCGATTTTGTCAAAGGCACCAAGGATGGCAAGCCGGTCGAGGTGCTGATCTACAACGTGGCCGATCACAAGGAAGCCTATACAGAGGTCGGCAGCCAAGGCATCAGCTATACCGCTGGCGTGCCACCTGTGGCCGCAGCACTGCTGATTGCCGATGGCGTTTGGGATGTGGGCACGATGGCCAATGTCGAGGATATGGATCCTGCCCCGTTTATCACCCTACTGAACGAAATCGGCCTGCCGACCCGGATCAAAGACGCGTCAGGGGACCGCCTGCTGGAGTTTTGACCTTAAGCCTGTAGGAAACGGCGGGCTTTTCGTGGTTTTGCACATCGGACGTGAATCAAAAAAACCCGGACCGTAGGTCCGGGTTTTTTTAAGAAGTGGTGAGCCGGACGGGATTCGAACCTGTGACCCGCTGATTAAAAGTCAGCTGCTCTACCAACTGAGCTACCGGCCCACGACTGGTCGGCTGATTACGGTCAGCGGCGGATGGGGTCAAGGGCAAAATATACTGCACTCTGGCAAATTTGCCGGATCGGGCGTATATGCCCCGGCATGAACACCACGTCCCGGCAAAACGGCCTGCCCTTCCTGAAAATGCATGGCGCTGGCAATGACTTCGTTGTTATCGACTCGCGCGGGCGCGGGGCGGTGATGACGCCTGCCTTGGCACGTGCACTTGGCCATCGCAACCTGGGTGTCGGCTTTGACCAGCTTGCTGAAATTCGCGACGGCGAAGGCGGCGCAGATTTCACGCTCGATTTCTGGAACAGCGATGGCACCCGCGCCGGGGCCTGCGGGAATGCAACGCGCTGTACGTCGGATTATGTGATGCGCGGGCTTGGGCTTGACGCGGTGTCGCTACAAACCGCGCGGGGCGACCTGTCAGCCGTGCGCCTGCCGGACGGACGTGTGTCGGTGAATATGGGCACGCCCCAGCTTGACTGGCAGGATATACCCTTGGCGCGCGACGTGGATCTGAAGCACCTGCCCTTACCCGGCGACCCGGTTGCGGTCGGCATGGGCAATCCGCACTGCGTCATGTTCGTGTCGGATGCCGAAAGGGTTGATGTGGCGGGGCTTGGCCCGCGCTACGAACATGACCCCCTGTTTCCGCAACAGACCAACGTCGAATTCGCGTCGGTGCTTGGCCCGGATCATCTGCGCATGCGGGTGTGGGAGCGCGGCACCGGTATCACGCTTGCCTGTGGCTCGGGCGCCTGCGCAACGGCCGTCGCCGCCCATCTGCGGGGACTGACAGGGAGGAGCGTGACAATAACGCTTGATGGCGGCGTTCTCGATATCGATTGGCGCGATGATGGTGTCTGGATGACTGGTCCTGTCGCCCATGTCTTTGACGGCTGGCTGACGCCCGAGTTTCTGGCTGCAAACGCATGACAGCGCCGATTTTCGCCACCCTTGGCTGCCGCCTGAACGCCTATGAATCCGAGGCGATGAAGGAACTTGCCGAAGCCGCCGGGCTGCAAGGGGCAGTGATTGTAAACACCTGTGCTGTCACGGCCGAAGCGGTGCGCAAGGCAAAACAGGAAATCCGCAGGCTTGCGCGCGAAAACCCGGGGGCACCGATGATCGTGACCGGTTGTGCCGCCCAGACCGAGCCGGAAACCTTCGCCGCGATGGCCGAAGTGACGCGCGTGATCGGCAATCACGAAAAGATGCAGCCCGCGATATGGGCCGGACTTGCCGGGTCTGATTTCATTGGACAAACCGAAAAGGTGCAAGTCGATGACATCATGTCGGTCCGCGAAACGGCGGGCCACCTGATTGATGGTTTCGGCCGCCACAGGGCCTATGTGCAGGTCCAGAACGGCTGCGACCACCGCTGCACCTTTTGCATCATCCCTTACGGTCGGGGCAATTCCCGCTCTGTCCCGGCCGGCGTGGTGATTGATCAGATCAAACGCCTTGTTGACAAGGGCTTCAACGAAGTTGTGCTGACCGGGGTCGATCTGACCTCATGGGGGGCAGACCTGCCGGGCGAACCTCGCTTGGGCGATCTGGTGATGCGAATCCTGCGCCTGGTTCCCGATCTGCCCCGCCTGCGAATTTCGTCGATCGATTCCATCGAAGCCGACGAAAACCTGATGCTTGCAATTGCTACCGAACCGCGCCTGATGCCGCATCTTCATCTGTCGCTTCAAGCCGGGGATGACATGATCCTGAAACGGATGAAGCGACGGCATCTGCGCGATGATGCCATCCGTTTTTGCGAAGACGCCCGCCGTTTGCGTCCGGACATCGTATTCGGGGCTGATATCATTGCCGGCTTTCCCACCGAAACCGAGCCAATGTTCGGCAATAGCCTGAAGCTGGTGGACGACTGCCATCTTACCTTCCTGCACGTTTTTCCCTTCAGCCCGCGCAAAGGCACTCCGGCAGCGCGGATGCCGCAGGTCAAAGGCCCCGAGATCAAAGAGCGCGCCGCACGATTGCGTGCCAAGGGCGATGCGTCGCTGCTTGGGCATTTGCGCGATCAGATCAGCCAGTCGCACCGTGTCTTGCTGGAAAGCCCGCGGATGGGCCGCACGGAACAGTTTACGGAAGTGGACTTCGCCGCCGATCAGCCAGAGGGCCAGATCGTGACCGCAAAGATCATTGGCAACACCGGTAACCGGCTGGTTGCCACGACAGCCGTAGTGGCACCCTGATCGACGGAACGCTCTCGGATCCTGCACCGATCCACCGCGAAAGTGCGGTTTGACTGTGATGCTGAGTCCGTGTCGGACAAAATCATTTTGAAACGACCATCGCCGGATGGAACGGACACGCACTTTGGGGCGTTGTTCGGGTGATTGGGCACAGCAGATGGGAATCTCGGACATGGAACATAAAATTCGCTCGATCGTCATTCCCGCAGCGGGACTGGGCACGCGCTTGCTGCCGGTCACCAAGGTGACGCCAAAGGAACTTCTCAACGTCTATGACCGCCCGGCGCTGCAATTCGCCATCGACGAGGCCATCGACCTGGGTGTCGAGCGCATCGTTGTGGTGACCCACCCCGGCAAGCAGACGATCCGTGACTATCTTGCGCCGCATGCGTTTCATGTGAAAGCGCTTTACGCGGCTGGCAAGGCACATCTTGGTGCTGAAATGGCCGACATCGAAGTGCCCGCGCAGATCGAGATCGTGTTTGTCGATCAGGATCAGCCGCTTGGCCTGGGCCACGCTATTCTGTGCGCCAAAGGGTTGACGTTACCGGGCCCGTTTGCGGTGATCTTGCCGGATGATTTGATCCTTGGTGAGCCGTGCCTGTCTGAAATGGCCAAAGAGTACACCAAAGGCCACATGATCGCGGCCATGGACGTCCAGCCCGAGGAAACCCGTCTCTACGGGATTTTCCGTCCGGCGGGGCCTTCGATCGGTCGCAGTGTGCCTGTGTCGGGCATGGTGGAAAAGCCATCGGCCAACGCTCCGTCGCGGCTGGCGGCAGTCGGCAGGTACATTCTGGACCCGATTATATTCACAACGTTGGAAACGGTTGGTCGCGGCGCGGGTGGAGAGATTCAGTTGACCGATGCCATCGCACGCGATGCTGAACGCATCCCGCTTACGGCGTTCCGGTTCAGTGGAACCCGGTATGACTGTGGAACGCATGACGGTTTGCTGGATGCGGCCATGGCTCGCAAGATCGCCGTGAAGGGCCACGCAGGGATCCTGCCCCATAAGGCTCTGGGACAAATCGATCACGTCCGCGCCGTGCGCGCCTGAATACGGCACGATCGATCGGTTGTTTCGGATCAACGGAACCTTGTGGGCGGCGGCGACGTTCGTATGCCAGTGAACCGCATCAATGCTGTGGCGACGTCATTTATGGAAAGGCTTTCGCATGAACTGGGATCAGATCGAAAACAAATGGGCTGCAATGACCCAGCGCATCCGCGCCGATTGGAAAGTCAGTCCGAACCGCATCAGCGCACAATCAGCTATGACGAAACCTACCCCAAAGGACAGAGTGCCCATCACCAGCCCGGTTGTCGCGCGCAATACAAAGCCCAAGGACGGTAGCCCGCCTGCGTCCCGGTGATGCAGCTGTTCGGCAGCAAACATAACCTCACCGGCGCATGGCAGGATACGACGGTCATCCGCGCCGACCTGTTCGGAGCCGAGAGACTTGAACACCACGCCATTTCTCTGGCGCAGGCTCAGTCCGTCGGGCGCCGGCAGGGACGTGTGGTCCCGTTATCAGAACGGGTGAAGGTCAATTCTGACGTTCTGTTGGCCGCCTACAGATCATGTGCCGCCGCCTTGCAGGCTGGCCAGACCATTACCCCTGCCGCCGAATGGCTACTGGACAACTACCATCTTGTTGAACAGCAGTTGCAGCAGATCAAGGACGACCTGCCGCCCGGCTACTACCGTCAGTTGCCCAAATTGGCCGAGGGGCCCTTTGCGGGCTATCCCCGTGTATTGGGCATCGCCTGGGCTTATGTAGCCCACACCGACAGCCTGCTGAACGGGCCGATCCTCGTGCGCTTTGTGCAGGCCTACCAGACGGTCGAGCCGCTGACGATTGGTGAGATTTGGGCGGTAGCGATCACGCTGCGCATCGTTCTGGTCGAAAACATGCGTCGCCTTGCAGATCAGATCACTGCGGGCCACGTCCAGCGCCAGATCGCCGATGCCTTGGTGGATGGTCTTTTCTCTTCCGGCGATCCCATCCCCACAGGCACAGGACACGCCATTCACTCTGCGGCGACGCTTGCACAGGCCGTAGCGCCATTCGACGATGCCCCCTTGCCGGAAATCGTCGCGGCACAGATTGCCAAGCGACTGCGCGGCTTCGACCCGGCCGAAACCCCACTTATTGGCTGGCTGGACGACCGGCTGCGCGCGCAGGATTTGACCCGTGACGATGTTATCCTGCACACGCAGCAGCGACAGGGGGCGTCCAACGTCACCATGCGCAATATTGTCACCAGCATGCGGCTTTTGTCGGAACTGGACTGGCAAGACTTTTTTGAAGAGGTAAGCCTAATCGACGCGCGCCTTCGCGAAAGGTCAGATTTTGCGGCGATGGATTTTCCAACCCGCAACATGTATCGAACCGCCATCGAAACGCTTGCCCGAGGGTCTGGAAAGACCGAAACAGAGGTGGCCGAAGCAGCGCTCAGTCTGGCGGGCGAAGGCATGGATCCGGCCGAACGCGACCCCGGTCACGGGTTGATCGGCACGGCACGGCAAACCTTGGAACGGCGGTTGGGTTATGCTCCGGCACCGCTCGTCACGGCGCGCAGGGCGCTTGGGAGGTTGGGGTTGCCGGGCTATCTGGCGGCCATCTTCATGGCCGCAATTATTGTTCTGGGTCTGGCGCTTTGGGCTGCTGGCGCCGCTGGCTGGGTTGTAGTTGCCCTGGCACTGGTCGGGCTGATCCCCGCACTGGACGCCGGCACTGCCCTTGTCAACCTTGCCATCACACGCTCTGTGCCGCCGCGGAGGTTGCCGGGGCTCGATCTGGCAGACGGGGTTCCGTCCGATCTGCGAAGCTTGGTCGCGATTCCGGTTCTGTTGCGTAACGCCGACGATGTGGCGGCAAGCATCGAACAGCTGGAAGTGCATCACCTGTCCAGTACCGACGGGGCCTTGCACTATGCCTTGCTGTCGGACGGGCCGGACGCATCCACTGAAACCCTGCAGGAAGACACCACCTTGACGACGCTTGCAGCCGACGCCATCGCCCGGCTCAACGCGACTTATCCATCCCCAGATGGCGACCGGTTCCTGTTTCTGCACCGGCGGCGTCAGTGGAACCCGTCCATGGGTGTATGGATGGGATGGGAGCGCAAGCGCGGTAAGCTGAACGAATTGAACCGGCTGTTGCGCGGGGCGACCGATACCAGCTTTGTCGCCCCCTGTGGCGTGCCCCGCAATATTCGCTTTGTCATCACGTTGGATGCCGACACACGGCTTTTGCGCAATACGGTGCGGCGTCTGATTGGCAAGATTGCGCATCCGTTGAACCGCCCACAGTTCGACCCTGCCCTTGGCCGGGTGACCGCCGGCTATGGCATTTTGCAACCGCGTGTCACACCGGCACTGCCGGTTGGGGCAGAAGGATCGCTGTTTCAGCAGATCAACGCCAGCCATGGCGGGATCGACGCCTATGCCGCCGCAATTTCCGATGTCTATCAGGATCTGTTCGGCGAAGGATCATTCACGGGCAAGGGCATCTACGATGTCGATACCTTCGAGGCGGCTCTGGCAGGGCGGGTGCCTGAGAATACCATGCTCAGCCATGATCTGTTTGAGGGCAATCATGCACGCGCCGGTCTTGTGTCGGACGTGGAAGTGGTCGAGGATTTTCCGTCCCGCTATGACGTTGCCGCGCGTCGGCAACACCGATGGGTCCGGGGCGATTGGCAGCTCTTACCGTGGCTTTTCGGGCGCGTGGGGTCGCGGGACAAGGCGATGTCGGCGCTTGGACGCTGGAAGATCATCGACAACCTGCGCCGGTCGGTCACGCCGCCTCTGACTTTGGCGGCGCTGTTGGCGGGGTGGCTGATGCCATTGCCGATCGCATTGGGCTGGACGACTGCCGTTTTGGCGATGTTGGCCCTGCCGTATCTGTTGCCCCTTCCTTTTGCTGTACTGCCGGGGCGGGCCGGGATCACGGCACGCAGCCACCTTGCGGCTCTTGCGGCGGACGCACGCGCCGCGTTGTCCCAGATCGTGCTTGGCATCGCCTTTTTGCCCGATACGTCGATGCGGATGATCGACGCAATCCTGCGCACGGCTTGGCGGTTGGGGCGGTCGCGCCAAAATATGCTGGAATGGATTACGGCCGCCCAAACAGCGCAAGGCCGGCGCCCCGGCATTCTGGGCCAGTACCGCGACATGCTGCCAGGGATCGGCCTTGGAGTTGGCGTCGCGCTGACAGCCTTGGCCCTCAATCCCACGATCTGGCCTGTGGTTTTGACTTTTGCCCTGATCTGGCTGGCCGCTCCGGCCATCGCCCATCAGATCAGTCAGCCAGTGGCACCACAGTCCAGCGAAAGCCTCACAGCCACCGATGTCCAGGTACTGCGTCTTGTTGCGCGCAAAACGTGGCGCTACTTCGAAACCTTCGTGACCGAGGCGGACCACTTCCTACCCCCCGACAACTTTCAGGAAACCCCCAGTCCGGCTTTGGCGCGGCGCACCTCGCCCACCAATATCGGTCTCTATCTTCTGTCCACGACAGCAGCACATGATCTGGGCTGGATCGGGTTGTCGGATGCGATTTCCCGGCTCGAACAGACGCTGGACACCATGAATCGCATGCCCCGGTTCCGTGGCCACCTGTATAACTGGCATGCCACTGACGATCTGCGCGTGCTGGACCCGGCCTATGTCTCATCGGTGGACAGCGGCAATCTTGCCGGTCATCTGATCGCGGTGGCGCAGGCCTGCGCCGAATGGCGCGAGACGCCTTGCGATGAACGAACGGACTGGCGCGACGGTCTGCGTGACATGCTGGTGCTGGCGCAACGTACGCTCGAGCCCGCGACAGATCCTGCGCTGTCTGACATGCTTTCCGGACTGATATCCGCTGCGTCCGACACCGCCCCTCTTGGTCTGCTGCTGACGCTGGCCGATTCCGCTGCGGTTCGCGCGGCCCTCGTCTGTGACGATGCATCCGACCTCGGCTTCTGGGTTCGCGCGATACAGGCTAGCCTTGCAAGCCATGCCAGTGATCGTGACGAAAACCTTGCCGCGCGTCTTGCTACCGTTGAAGCCACGGCCCGGCGCTTTGCCGTCGAGATGGACTTCGGCTTTCTTCTCGATCCGGAAAAGAAGTTGCTGTCCATCGGCTTTTCGGTTGCCACCAACCGCCTTGATGAGAACTGCTATGATTTGCTGGCATCCGAGGCCCGTCTGGCCAGCCTGTTTGCCATCGCCAAGGGCGACGTGGAAACCCGCCACTGGTTCCGCCTTGGTCGGTCAGCCACCCCGATCGGCGCCGGGTCGGCGTTGATCTCTTGGTCGGGCAGCATGTTCGAATACCTGATGCCATCGCTTGTGATGCGCGGGCCTGTGGGGTCGGTGCTGGAAGAAACCAGCCACCGGATCGTGACACGCCAACAGGCCTATGGTGCGGCACTTGGTATTCCGTGGGGTATTTCCGAGTCGTCGTATAACGCCCGCGATCTCGAGATGACCTATCAGTATTCCAACTTTGGCGTGCCGGGGTTGGGTCTGAAACGCGGCCTGTCTGAAAACCGTGTTGTCGCCCCCTATGCCACCGGCCTCGCTGCCATGGTTGCACCTGTGGACGCGCGGCGCAATTTTGACCGGCTTGCGAAGATCGGTGCAGAAGGGCAATTCGGGTTCTACGAAGCCATCGATTTCACGCCGTCACGTCTGCCTGCCGACGCAGATTTCGCGATCGTGCGCAGTTTCATGGCGCATCATCAGGGAATGACAATCACCGCCATTGCAAATTGCGTGCAGAACGGCCGCCTGCGCGCCCGGTTTCACGCCGAACCGATGATCAAAGCCGTCGATCTGCTGCTGCAAGAGCGGGTGCCTCGCGATGCGTCCGACGCGCCACCGCGCGCAAAAGAGGTGCTTGTGGCCGCCCATGAACCGACCGCCGAGCCTGTCGTGCGGCGCTTTGCAACCCCGGCCAAGGCCGCGCCGACCGGACATCTGCTATCGAACGGGTCTTATGGGGTCATGCTGACGCCGACGGGTGCCGGCTTTAGCCGGTGGCGGGGGCTTGCCGTGACCCGCTGGCGAGATGATCCCACCACTGCGCAGTATGGGGCATTCGTTCTGGTGCGTGACAGGGTATCTGGTGCACAATGGTCAACCGCTGTGCAACCTGTCGCAACCGATACTGCGCGGCATCAGGCAGTTTTCTCGGAACATCACGCGGCGTTCACCCATCGGTCAGATAACCTGACGACCCTGACCGAGGTGGTTGTGTCGGCCGAGGCCGACGCCGAGGCGCGGCGTGTGACACTGACAAACACTGGACGTTTGCCCCGCCAGATCGACCTGACCTCTTATGCTGAACTTGTGCTTGCGCCGATGGCCTCTGACGTGGCGCATCCGGCATTTTCCAAGTTGTTCGTCGTGACGGATTTTCTTCCTGAACTCGGTGTCGTGATTGCCACCCGCCGTCGCCGGGCCCCTACAGATCCCGAAGTCTGGGCTGCCCATATCGCCGTTGTCGAAGGCACAGAAATCGCACCCATCCAGATCGAAACGGACCGTGCGCGTTTCATAGGTCAAGGTCGCACCATTGGTCAGGCGGCGATGGCCACAACCGACCTGTCGAACACGACGGGCACTGTGCTTGATCCGATTTTTTCGATCCGCCGGTCGGTGGTGGTTCCCGCCGGGGGCATGGTGAGGGTGACCTTCTGGACCGCCGTGGCCGAGAACCCCGATATTTTGCTCGATCTCGTGGATCGCCATCGCGATCCGTCCGCCTTTGGCCGCGCCGTCACCCTGTCTTGGACCCAAGCACAGGTGCAGTTGCGGCATTTGGGTGTCTCCCATGCTGCGGCTGCCGATTTTCAACGCTTGGGCGGCATGCTGATCCGTGCCGATGCCCGCCTGCGCGCCCCAACCGCCAGCATCAGCGCCGGGGCGGGGCCACAATCGGGGCTTTGGCCGCACGGTATTTCGGGTGATCTGCCGATCGTCCTGTTCCGGATAGCAGAAGCGGAAGACGCGCCGCGCCTTCTGGAGCTTCTTGCAGCGCACGAATACCTGCGCATGTACCAACTTGCGGTTGACGTGGTGATCCTGAACGACAGATCAGCATCTTACGTGCAGGATTTGCAAATCCAGATCGAGTCGGCGGTCAGGGCCGCCCGGTCCCGTCCACGCACAGACACACCCGACAGCAACGCAGGTGGTGCGATCCACATCCTGCGCAGCGATCTGATCCTGCCGGAAGCCCTCGCCCAGTTGCTGGCGGTGGCCAGTGTTGTTCTGGTCGCAGGGCGCGGCAGCATCGGCCAGCAGCTTGATGCTTTGGCGCCGGCACTTTCGCCAAACCCACGATCGGCCGTTGTGCCGTTCATTCCGCACAATACATCTGGTATTTTCGACACGTCGCAGCTTGAATTCTTCAATGGAACCGGTGGCTTCGCCGATCAGGGCCGTGAATATGTCACCGTGCTGCGCAACGGACACACCACTCCCGCTCCTTGGATCAATGTCATCGCCAATCCCAGTTTTGGGTTTCAAGTGTCCGCGCAGGGCAGCGGGCATGTCTGGTCTGAAAACAGCCGCGAAAACCAATTGACGCCTTGGTCCAACGACCCCGTAACCGAACCGTCTGGCGAAGTGATCTATCTTCACGATCTGGACGGCGGTCAAACCTGGACCCCGACCGCCCTGCCGATCCGCGATGGCGGGCTGTACGTCACCCGCCACGGCTTTGGCTACAGTGTCTTTGACCACAGTGCCCATGGGATTGATACCCATATGGTGCAGTTCGTACCGATGGATGATCCGGTCAAGATCACTCGCCTGACTGTCCGCAATACGTCGGGCCGGGTACGCAGGCTGTCTGTCACAGCCTATGCCGAATGGGTGCTTGGTCCATCTCGTGGTGCCGCAGCGCGCCACGTCATCACCGAAACCGATCCGCAAACCGGTGCGATATTTGCCCGCAACCCGTTCTCGACCGCCTTTTCCGGCCGCGTTGCCTTTGCCGATCTGGGCAGCGACACCGCAAGCCACTGCGCCGACCGGGCCGAGGTGCTGGGCATCGGGGGCAGCACGGCGGCACCACAGGGAATTGGGGCTTCGCCACTTTCAGGGCGGACCGGACCCGCTTTGGACCCTTGCGCCGCCCTGCAACGCAGACTGGTTCTGGCAGCCGGCGACAGTGTGGAAATCCTGTTCCTGCTGGGGCAGGCCCACAACCCCGAAGCCGCGCAACAGTTGATCCAGCGCCACCGGGCCGCAGATCCGACCGGGACATTGGCAACGGTCAAACAGCATTGGGCCGATCTGTTGGGTGCGGTTCAGGTACAGTCGCCCGACCGGGCGATGGACATCATGCTGAACGGTTGGCTTTTGTATCAGACTCTGGCCTGCCGGATCTGGGCGCGGGCCGGCTTTTATCAGGCCAGCGGTGCTTATGGCTTCCGGGATCAGTTGCAGGACGGTATGGCCATTGCCGCCCTGCGCCCCGATCTGACGCGGGCGCATCTGCTGCGCGCTGCTGCACGGCAATTCCCCGAAGGCGATGTGCAGCACTGGTGGCTTCCTCATTCTGGCCAAGGTGTGCGTACCCGGATTTCGGATGACCGGGTCTGGCTTGGCCACGCCGTCGCGCAATATGTTGCGGTTTCAGGCGATGTTGCGGTCTTGGACGAAGCCGTGCCGTTTCTGGAAGGCCCGGCGCTGTTGCCCGACGCGCATGACGATTTTTATCTTCCTGCTGTTTCGTCCGACACCGCAAGCCTGTTCGAACATTGCGCCCGAGGACTGGATCAGGCCCTTGACCTGACCGGCGCGAACGGAATGCCGCTGATTGGCACGGGCGACTGGAACGACGGCATGAATCGCGTGGGCGAAGCTGGCATGGGCACCTCGGTCTGGCTTGGCTGGTTGCTGATCGCGACGATCCACGCCATGGCCCCGCTGGCCCAGACCCGCGACCCCGTTCGCGCCGACCGCTGGCTAAAGCATGCCGATTCTGTCCGACGGGCCATCGAGCAGGACGGGTGGGATGGAGCATGGTATCGGCGGGGCACTTATGACGACGGCACACCTCTGGGGTCGGCCTTGTCGCTGGAATGTCAGATCGACAGCATCGCACAAAGCTGGGCCGTGCTGTCCGGTGCGGCCGACCCGGATCGGGCCAAAACGGCCATGGCATCCATGTCTCGCCATCTTGTCCGGCCAGAACCGGGCCTGGCACTTCTGTTCACGCCACCCTTCGACGCCACCGAGATGGATCCCGGCTACATCAAGGGCTATCCACCGGGGTTGCGTGAAAATGGCGGGCAATACAGCCACGCCGCCATGTGGGCGATCCTTGCCTATGCCCGGATGGGTGACGGTGATGCCGCTTGCACCTTGTTTTCTCTGCTGAACCCGATCAATCACGCTCTGACCCCGGCAGACGCTGACCGCTACAAGGTTGAACCCTATGTCATCGCGGCCGACGTCTATTCCACCGCGCCCCACATCGGACGCGGCGGCTGGACATGGTACACGGGTTCCGCCGCATGGATGTACCGGGCTGGTATCGAAGGCATTCTCGGCCTGATAAGGGCCGGGCACGACATCACGCTGGACCCATGTCTTCCGAAACACTGGCCGCAGGTCAAAGCGACGATCAAGATCGGCGACAGTCTTTTGAACATCGTCGTCGACAACCCCGGTCTGACAGGTCACGGCATTGCATCGGCCACGCTGGACGGCAATGCCCTGCACCCCGAAAGCGGGCGCGTGACACTGCACATGACAGGAAAGCCGCAGGACCTGATCGTCACCTTGGACTGATACATCCTGTGAGTTTGCAACCGGTGCCCGTGCGGGCAAAACAACCTTCAGCCGCGTCCATGCGGCTGGTCATAATCCAAAACCGGGTTGATCGGGATTATACGGCTGGGATTTATGGTGGCGTGGCTGAAATGGTAGTGCCGCACGATATGGTCGAACTTGACCGTCTCGGCCACACCGGGCCACTGATACAGCGCACGTGTATAAGCCCACAGATTGGGATAGTCGATCAGACGCTTTCGGTTGCATTTGAAGTGCAGGTGATAGACCGGGTCAAATCGGATCAGGCTGGTGAACAGCCGCCAATCGGCCTCGGTCATGCGCGCGCCAAGCAGATAGCGGCTCCGGCCCAGATGATCCTCAAGCCAGTCGAGCCCAGCAAACACCTCGTGCACCGCTTCGTCATAGGCTGATTGGGTGGTGGCAAAGCCGGCACGATACACACCGTTGTTGATCGCCGCATAGACACGGTCATTGATCATCTCGATATCGCCGCGCAGGTCAGCGGGCCAAAAATCGTCGCGGTTTCCGGTCACATCATCAAACGCTATGTTGAACATGCGGATGATTTCTGCGGATTCGTTGCTGACAATCGTCTGACGCTTTTTATCCCACAGGATCGGCACAGTCACCCGACCCGATACATCGGGCACTGCACGCGTGTAGATATCGCGCGCAAAGTCACACCCATACAGCCGATCCCCGGTCGTTCCGGGAAAGTTGGTGCCAAAGGTCCAGCCATCCGACAACATGTCCGGATGTACGACCGAGATGTCGATATGCGGCTCCAGCCCCTTGAGTTTGCGGAAGATCAATGTGCGATGCGCCCATGGGCAAGCATAGGAAACGTAAAGATGGTAGCGGCCGGACTCGGCCTCGAACCCACCTTCACCCGATGGGCCCGCGCTGCCGTCAGCCGTGATCCAGTTGCGGAAACGTGCGTTGTCCCGTTGAAACCTGCCCCCGGTCGCACTGGTATCATACCACGCGTCCTGCCATGTTCCGTCAACCAACTGCCCCATCAATTATCCCTTCCTGTCTGATAGGTCTGAGATAAGGATTCAAGACTGCGGGACAACCTCGATCCGCGCACAGAGGACGTGCGGCCTTGGGTCAAGCATCAGACCTGCCCAAAGGCCCTGACGGCCGTCCCCCATGATGCGGACAGGCAAGCCACTTCAGTTCGTCTATCGGTTAAACCCCGGCCCGCTATGACAGGTGGGGGCCACCAGTGACGATTCACCCTCCAGATCGGCAAGGATCGGACAATCCGGGCGGTCATCGCCGGAACATCCCTGTGCCAGATGGTCCAACGTGGCAACCATGCTTTCCATCTCGGCGATCTTGCGGCGCAGGCCGACGATCTGATCCTGTGCCAGTTTCTTCACATCGGCACTGTGGCGGCTGCGGTCCCGCCAAAGCGCGAGCAGTTCACCAATCGCCTCAACTTGAAACCCAAGATCACGGGCACGGCGGATAAACCGCAGCATCTGAACATCGATGCCGGTATAGGTTCGATACCCTGCTGCGGAGCGCCCAGCCACCGGGATCAGGCCGGTTTCTTCATAGTAGCGGATCATCTTCGCCGACACACCCGAAGCCTTGGCGGCATCCCCGATATTCATGATTTTGCTCCTCCCACAGATATGGGCCGGAAATTGCGCAGACGCAGCGCATTGAACAGAACGAACACGCTGGACAGCGCCATGGCGCCCGCCGCAAATACCGGTGACAACAAGATGCCAAAAGCCGGATACAACACCCCGGCCGCAACCGGTATCAGGGCCGCGTTGTAAACAAAGGCCCAGAACAGATTTTGCCGGATATTTCCCATCGTGGCCCGACTCAGCGCGATTGCCTCGGGAACTCCTGTCAGGCGTCCTGACATCAGCACCACATCCGCCGCCTCAATTGCGATGTCGGTGCCGGTCCCGATGGCAATACCGACATCCGCCGCAGCCAGAGCGGGGGCATCATTGAGGCCATCGCCGACAAACGCCAGCGGACCATGGTCTTTGCGCAGCCGCTGAAGGGCTGCAACCTTGCCGCCCGGCAGTACCTCGGCCACCACCTCGTCGATCCCAAGCTCGCGGGCGATGGCATGTGCGGTGCGGGCATTGTCACCGGTGATCATCGCGACTTTCAGGCCAAGATCGTGCAGGGCACGGATTGCGGCCGGTGTGCTGGGTTTGATCGGATCTGACACTGCCAGCAGCGCCGCCAGCTGCCCGTCGATGGCCACATACAGCGGCGATTTGCCATCAGCACCCATCTGATCGGCATCAGGCGCAAACGCGGCCACATCCAGCCCCAACCGGGCCATGTAGCGGTCGGCCCCGATCTGGACCGGCACGTCTCCGGCCATCGCGCTGACGCCAAAGCCGGTCTCGGCGGCAAAGCCGATCACAGCGGGCAACACCAACCCCTCGGCTTTGGCCGCATCGACAACCGCCCGTGCGATGGGGTGCTCAGACATCGACTCGACCGCCGCAACACGGGCCAGCACCTCGGCACGATCAAAGCCCTGAACCAGCATCAGATCGGTCAGCGCAGGTTTGCCGGCAGTCAGCGTTCCGGTCTTGTCCAATGCCACCACACGAACGCCTTGCAACGCCTGCAACGCCTCGCCCTTGCGGAACAGCACGCCGAGTTCTGCCCCGCGTCCGGTGCCGACCATGATTGACGTGGGCGTGGCAAGACCCATGGCACAGGGGCAGGCAATGATCAAAACAGCCACGGCATTGACCAGACCAAAGGTGAGGGCCGGATCAGGGCCAACGATCAGCCATACCGCGAAGGTAAGGGCGGCCAACCCCATCACAACCGGCACGAACCACATCGTGATACGGTCCACCAGCGCCTGAATGGGCAGCTTCCCGCCTTGCGCAGCCTCGACCATACGGATGATCTGGGCCAGCATCGTGGCCCCACCCACGGCCGTTGCGCGGAAGGTCAGCGCACCGGTCTGGTTGACGGTGCCACCCGTGACATGCCCCCCCACCGCCTTGGGCACCGGGGCAGGCTCGCCGGTGATCATGCTTTCATCAATCCAGCTTTCGCCGGACGTCACCTCGCCGTCCACCGGCACGCGTTCACCGGGGCGCAACGCCACAAGATCGCCGGTGCGCACCTCAGCAATGGGCACGTCCACTTCGACACCGTCGCGATGAATATGCGCCACCCGTGGCTGCAACCCGACAAGACGGCGGATCGCCTGCGATGTGCGGCCCTTGGCGCCGGCCTCCAGATACCGCCCCAGCAGGATCAGCGTCACGATCACCGCTGCAGCCTCGAAATAGACATTCACCGTGCCGGGCGGCAGCAGACCCGGCGCAAACGTCGCCACAAGAGAATAGGCGTAGGCCGCCGATGTGCCCACTGCAACAAGGCTGTTCATGTCAGGGGCGCCGCGCAACAGCGCTGGCCAACCCTGCAGGTAAAACCGCCTTCCGGGGCCCACCAGAACAACAGTCGTCAAAAGGAACTGAAGGATCCAGCTTGCCTGCATACCGATGGTCGTCATGATCAGATGGTGTACAGGCGCAAACAGGTGTGACCCCATTTCCAGAACGAAAACCGGCAGCGACAGCACAGCCGCCAGAATCAGTGCGCGACGCAGGCTGTCGCCTTCGGCCGCTTTGCGTCGGGTTGCGTCATCATCGTCGCGGCCAGACTGCGCAACCGGGTGCGCTTCATAGCCAACAGCCTCTATTGCGGTCACAAGCTGCGCCACGTCGGCCGTGCCCTTCACCGTCGCCCGCTCGGTCGCGAGATTGACAGATGCCGTCGTGACCCCCGGCACCGCCACCAGCGCCCGTTCGACCCTTGAAACGCACGAGGCGCAGGTCATGCCTTCGATGGCGATGTCCACATCCTGTGACGGTACATCATATCCCACCTTTTCGACCGCCGCGACCAAAAGCACCCTGTCGATTGGCGCGTCGGATACCACCTCGGCCCGTTCGGTCGCCAGATTGACAGATGCAGCAACCACACCGGGAACCACCGACAGCGCACGTTCAACCCGACCAACACAGGATGCACAGGTCATACCCTCGACCGGCAGGGATTGGCTTACGCGTGTCTTCGGGGCGAAAGGGGCATTCATGGTGTTTGTCCTAATCGGCGTGCCGGACCCTTGCGAGACGGTCACTTTTGCTTTGCATCGACATGACAGATAGTCCTTCCCATCATGGGAAGGTCAAGTGCGGAATTTCACGAAAACGTGCTCTTGACCTTCCAACGCTTGGAAGGCCCATCTGACTTGAAGAACGCAGCTACTTTCGGAGGACCGGATGCAATTCCATATAGAAACGATGACCTGTGGCGGCTGTGTGCGCGGGGTCACCAAGGCCATTCAAGGCGTTGATGCCTTGGCTGTCGTTGTCGCCGATCCGCCAACACGCCATGTGGACGTGACCACAACCGCCCCGCGCAATCAGATCATCGCAGCCCTGACAGAAGCGGGCTTCGCACCCGCGTGACATATCTTTTGGAGAGACTTATGAACAAACGTGCCCTCGCACTGACCGCCGCTGTTTTTGCCGTTGTCGGCGGCATCACCTTTGCCCAGATGCAGGGCATGGACCACTCCAACATGGCCGGAATGGATCACGGTGCCATGGGCATGATAGACCATTCCACCGTGATCCCGGCAGAGCTGGCCGACAACCCTGCCGTCAAAGCCTATGCTATCGCGATGGACGACATGATGGCTGGCATGATGGTGCCCTACACGGGCGACGCCGATGTTGATTTCATGCAAGGCATGATCCCGCACCATGAAGGCGCCGTCGCCATGGCCCGCGTGGCCTTGGAACATGGCACCGATCCCGAAGTCCGCGCTTTGGCCGAAGCCGTGATCGCGGCACAGGAAACCGAAATTGCACAAATGAAAGCCTGGTTGGCAGCCCGCGGCAAGTGACGGCAGTCGGACGGGGATCCCCAAAACAAGGACGCGCCTGACAAAATAGCCTCCCCCTGAAACAAAAGGGGGAGGCGTTATTATTGATAAACTCAGACTATGCGATCAGTGGACCACAGCCTCGACCGGTCGGCTGCGACGGCTGGCGCTGACACGGTCGCCGATGATCAGACCGTCCGGCCCTGCCCCAACCACGACGGTCGATCCGTCCAGCACGTCGCCCGACAGGATCATCTCGGCCAGAGGGTCCTGCAGGTGGCGTTGGATGACGCGCTTCAACGGCCGCGCCCCGAACACCGGATCATAGCCTTCATCAGCCAGCCATGCGCGGGCCGCATCGTCCAGTTCCAGCGTGATCTTGCGCGCGGCCAACCGGCGCTCCAGCCGTTTCATCTGGATCAGCACAATATCGGCCATATCGACGCGGTTCAGCCGGTCAAAAATGATCTGCTCATCCAGACGGTTCAGGAATTCAGGACGGAAGTGCTGGCGCACTGCCTCCATCACCTCGGCTCGTGCTCCCCCCTGATCGGCCCCTTCGGGCAGCTCTGACAAAGCCCGCGCCCCAAGGTTCGAGGTCAGGATGATCAGCGTCTGCTTGAAATCGACCGTCCGACCCTGACCATCGGTCAGAACGCCATCATCCAGAACCTGCAACAGCACGTTGAACACGTCCGGGTGCGCCTTTTCCACTTCGTCGAACAACACCACCTGATAGGGGCGGCGGCGCACGGCTTCGGTCAGAACCCCGCCTTCGTCGTAGCCGACATATCCGGGGGGGGCACCGATCAGGCGGGCAACCGAGTGTTTTTCCATGAACTCGGACATATCAATACGGACCATGGCCGAGTCATCGTCGAACAGGTATTCGGCGACTGCCTTGGTCAGTTCGGTCTTGCCCACACCCGTCGGTCCCAGGAAAAGGAACGAACCCAACGGCCGCCCCTCATCATTAAGCCCCGCCCGAGCACGGCGCACGGCATTGGCTACGGCGACAAGGGCTGCGTGTTGTCCAACTACCCGCTTGCCCAGCTCGTCCTCCATCCGCAGCAGCTTTTCACGCTCGCCTTCCAGCATCTTGGTGGTGGGAATACCGGTCCAGCGTTCTACTACCTCGGCAATCTGTTCAGGGCGCACGGCTTCGGACACCAAGGCATCACCCTCACGCGCCTCCGCCTCGGCCAGCGATTTTTCCAAACCCGGAATCGTGCCGTATTGCAGCTCGCCCGCCTTGGCAAAGTCGCCTTCGCGCTTGGCCTGCTCCAGTTCGGCGCGAGCTTTGTCGAGGTGCTCTTTCAGATCCCGCGCAGCTTCCAGACTGTCACGCTCTGACTGCCATTTCGCGGTCATCGAGTCGGACTGCTCTTTCAGATCGGCCAGTTCCTTTTCAAGCCGCTCCAGACGATCCCGGCTGGCGACATCGTCCTCTTTCTTCAGCGCCTCGGATTCGATCTGCAATTGCAGGATCTGGCGGTCAAGCTGATCCAGTTCTTCTGGCTTTGAATCCACCTCCATCCGCAACCGGCTGGCAGCTTCGTCCATAAGGTCGATGGCCTTGTCGGGCAGGAAACGGTCGGTGATGTAGCGGTGCGACAGGGTCGCCGCCGCAACCAGGGCGCTGTCGGAAATTCGCACTCCGTGGTGCAGCTCGTATTTCTCCTTGATCCCGCGCAGGATGCTGATGGTATCCTCAACCGTCGGCTCGTTCACCATCACAGGCTGGAAGCGACGGGCAAGGGCGGCGTCCTTTTCCACATACTTGCGGTATTCATCCAGCGTGGTGGCACCAACGCAGTGCAGTTCACCCCGCGCCAGTGCGGGTTTGATCAGGTTGGCCGCATCCATAGCGCCATCTGACTTGCCCGCACCAACCAGAGTGTGCATCTCGTCGATGAACAGAATGATTTCGCCCTCTGCCGAGGTCACCTCGCTCAAAACGGCTTTCAGACGTTCCTCGAATTCGCCACGATACTTCGCGCCCGCAATCAGCGCGCCCATGTCCAGCGCCATCAGCTTCTTGTTGCGCAGGGATTCGGGCACGTCACCGTCGATGATGCGCAGCGCCAAGCCTTCGGCAATCGCGGTTTTACCCACGCCCGGCTCGCCGATCAGCACCGGGTTGTTCTTGGTACGGCGCGACAGTACCTGCATCGTGCGGCGGATTTCTTCATCCCGCCCGATGATCGGGTCAATTTTGCCTTCGCTAGCGGCCTCTGTCAGATCTCGGGCATATTTCTTCAAAGCATCATAGCCCTGCTCGGCGCTTGCCGTGTCGGCGGTCCGGCCTTTGCGGATATCATTGATCGCGGAATTCAATTTTTGCGGTGTGACAGCCCCGGCTTCCAGACAGGTCTTGGCCGCACCCGGCACCATGGCAAAGGCCATCAGGATCCGTTCAACCGGAACGAAACTGTCGCCCGCCTTCTTGGCCAACTTTTCCGCCTCGTCCAGCACCTTGACCAGCGACGCATCGGTGTAGGGCTGCGCATCGCCCGACACGCGCGGCAGTTTCTTCAAAGCCGCATCCACAGCGTCAATCACGCGGGCGGGCTCACCTCCGGCACGGCGGATCAGATTGGCAGCCATGCCCTGATCGTCATCCATGATCGCTTTCAGCAGATGTTCTGCAGTCAGCCGCTGGTGGCTTTCCCGCATCGCAATGGTCTGTGCGGCCTGTAGGAACCCGCGCGACCTTTCCGTGAATTTCTCCAAATCCATCGGTCAATCTCCTTTGTTAGCACCGCCCGTCCGCGCCCTGAGCAGGCACGCGGAGCCTCGGCCTTGACCTTAATGTGGGAGGGCACTGGGCTTGATGCAAGATTGCCACAACAGGGCATTGTCAATTTCGTTGCACCGCCCGAATCGCTGCCCTTCTGACCTTGCGATCCGTGCGCACAACCCCGCAAGAATCTGGTCCGTCAACCATTTGGCAGCCAATCTCTCGCGCTTGCCCACGTCGGCGGAATGAATCCGCCGACCAAGCCCAGTGCGATCGGCGGGAATGGGTCGCGCTTTGGTTGTGTCAGGCGCAACGGGTTGCGGTGACAGGCGGGCATCCCGAGAATTGGTGGAAAGAATGGGCGGACGGACGGGCAGCCGGACCGCCCCAGCCGCGAAAGGGCATTCCATGCACGACCTGTTGCAACCGCTGATCCACAAGGCCGCCGTGCGCGATATTTCCGTTCACGTCGCCCGCACCGGCCTTTCGATCGGGGCCGAGGCGGAACTGCATCCGCTTCCGGACGGCCGGGTCGGTGTGTTTGCCCGCTTGACCCGACGCTTCCTTGGATTGATCCCGCGGCAGGTCACGCTGCAAATCGGCGTCCTTGGACCGCATGCCAGCGCCCTGATCGCCCCGGCGGTGGAGCGTGGCGAATCCCTTCGGGTGCGGATCGTGGGACTAACCCCTGAACACCTGACCTCTCCGGGCTTCGGGCCCGAAATCCATGTCTCGGTCTGGGGGGATCCGCGCCATATCGCAGTCTGCTCCAATGACGGCACGGTGTTCACGCCCCCACCGCTCAAATCCGAAGCCCCAGCGTCCTAACCCGGCAGCTTGTAGCGCACATAGGCGAAGGCGCTGCCATCCGGCGCCCAATTCGGCACGTTCATCGTGCCCTGCCCGCCGTTGATTTCGATCAGTCGCCGGCGGCGACTACCATCGGGATCCATCCGGCAGATCGCGACCGGCAGGTCTGCCGGATGGCCCAGAGTGCCAGGCGGATAGGCCAGATAGATCACATGTCGCCCGCAAGGCGACGGATGCGGAAACCAGTTGACGAATTCATCAGTAAAAAGTTTGCGCTGATCCGCGCCATCCGCTGCCATCACCCAGATCTGGGCATGCCCGTCCCGGTCGCAGTTGTAGTAGATCCGGTGTCCATCCGCGCTGAAGTCCGGCCCGTCACAATGCCCTGCGCCAAAGGTCAGCCGGGTTTCAGCCCCACCTGCCACAGGCATCGTATAGACGTCGATCACCCGGCTATCACCGCGCGCCGCCACATAGGCCAGGGTTTGGCCATCGGGCGACCAGCCGTGCCACCAGCTTGGGGCATGGGGCGAAACGCGGCGGGGTGTGCCACCACCAGCGGAAAGCAGGTAAATCTCGGACCCGATGCCACGATGGTGGCTGGAAATCACCCACAGCTTGCCGTCCGGCGAAATGCCATGGTCGTTGTTCAGACGCCCCACACCGTCCAGATCGACCGCAAGCAGAGCCGACGCATCCAGGTCAACACGGTACAACCCACCTTCGCCGTTCACCAACAGATAGCGGCCACAAGGCGACCAGTTCGGTGCTTCGATATGCCGGTCGGTCTGTAGCACGATACGGGCTTTGCCCCGCGCCATGTCCCAAACCTCCAGCGACGATCTCATTCCCGCACCTTGGGCGTCAGCAATCGGGCCGGGCGCATTGCCTCGGCGGCCTTGAACAGGCCGAAGGTCTGGTTGACGTAATTCACCACACCACCAATCTTTTCCATATACGCCGCCAACTCTGGCGTCCGTTCCGCCTCGACCACCTGCACCGGCCGCGACGGGTCGTCACCTTCGAACTGGACATAGAACAGCGGCTCGCCACGCCGCAGGATGATGTCCTTTTCCGGCTCGTGCCATTCAAAGGCCCACATCAGCGGGCGCGGCCAGACATTCAACGGAAAGCGCCCACCGAAAATGGTGCCGGGCAGCGGATCCTTGCGATAATGTGCAAAAGCACCAAGCTGCGTGATGTAGCACATTTCGTCCGCGATAAAGCAGTAGGGCAGCATCAACTGCACGGTTGGGCGGTCCGGATAGCGCCATTCCGCCTCGTTCACCAAGGTCAGCAGATCGCCCAGTTTGTTGCCCCGGACCGGGCTTGCCGTGCCCAGACGGTTGACCAGAACCGCCTTGCCCTTGTCATCGCGTTTGAATCCGATGTGGATGTCAAAGGGGCACTTAACCATGAAATACCGGCTTTCCAACTGGATCACCGCAGGACAGCGGCTGGCGCTTTTCGCATGGGTCTTGTTGGTCTGGCGAAACAGGATCCGCTCGGGCGCATCATACATCACCGCGCCTTTGTCCGACGTCAGAAACCACCCCACGGTCAGCGGTCCGGATTTCGGACCCTCTTCGGGGCGGTCAAACGTGATCGTGAAGTCCATCGGCGCCTCGCTTTGCCTTTGTCGTTCGGCAAAGACTCTGCCTTTCGCGCCGATGCGTCAACCCGTGCGTGCTAGTCTGCACTGCCTCCGGACAGGGCCACGCGAAGGTCGCGCAGACGGGCGCCATCGGTGCGCCGCCCGACACGCGGCGAAAAGCCGAAGTCCACCACCTTTCCTGCGCCCACCACGGGGATCGAGCACGAAGAATGGACCTCTTTCAATGGCATCCCGTGAAACACCGACAGTGTTTCGGCACTGATCCCAGCCCCAGGCATGATGATGATGCGATCCCGCGCCTGCATCATCAGCCGACCCAGACGATCCGCCCCTTCCGCCGCCGTCCGTTCGCCGCCGCTGGTCAGAATTCGGTGAAAGCCAAGGTCGATGGCTTGTTCCAGCGCATCCGAAAAATCGGGCACCAGATCAAAGCAGCGGTTCAGGGTCAGACCCATTCCGGCCGAACGGCCGATCAGCAGCCCCAGCACATCGGTATCTAGCCGCCCGTCTGGCCGACTGGCGCCCAACACCACACCTTGCAGGCAAGCGCGATGCGCGGCTTCGATATCCGTCTCCATCAACGCGATTTCATCGGGCGACCAGACAAAATGCCCCGACCGTGGGCGGATCATCGCAAAAATCGGCACGCCCGCACCCGCCGCGCGGCGCATCATGCCAACCGACGGGGTCAGGCCACCAACTTCAAGCGCGGAACACAGTTCGATGCGCCCGGCACCGCCCCGGACGGCCTCGGCCAACCCTTCGGCCGTGTCAACGCAGACTTCGACCAATACAGTCATGACGCAAACGCCTCCTTACCCGCTTCAGCCGCCCCGACCAGCCCCGGTTCGGGGCGGCACAAGGCTGGCACCACAATGGGCGCGTCCGTCCGGCGCAGAATTGCGCCGCGCAGAGTTTTATCCAGCAGGACCACAAGGGACGGAACGTTTGACAAACCGCCACCGACCGGCACGACCGACGCTCCAAGGACATTCATCACAAGCGCCAAGGGCGGCGTGATCAGATCGCGCCACAACCCAATGGTCTGTTCCGCCCGGAGGTCGCCGCTTTGCCAGTCGGACAAGATCTGCGTCGAAGCCGCCACCTGCCCGTGCATCCCAAGGTGCAGCTTTTCTATCCCCCGCGCCCCGCCGATGGCATCGACGCAGCCCGACAGTCCGCAGCCACAGGGCAGGTTCCACGGCGCGGCCACAATCGCACCATGACCCCATTCCCCTGCGTACCCACCCGCACCTTGCACCAGTCGCCCGTCTATCACCACGCCGCCGCCCACACCTGTTCCAAGGATCACACCAAACACCGTACGATGCCCGCGCCCGGCACCTTGGCGCGCTTCGGCCAATGCAAAGCAGTCGGCATCGTTCAACACCAGAACCGGCAACTTAAATGCCGCCGAAAGATCATCGGCCAAGGCCCGTCCATCGGCGCAAGGAATATTGGCCACCTTGATCCGCCCGGTTTCCGGCGCAACCACGCCTGCAATCGAAATCGCCACGCCGCGACACGACAGACCCTTGGAGAACCCGATAACCACAGACAGGAAGGCATCGAAATCCGTCCCCGGTGTCGGGCAATCGCCCAGCATGGTCACGCGGTCGCCTTCCGCGAACGCTGCCTTGATCCGCGACCCACCAATGTCAAAGCACAGGATCATCGCGTTCCTCCCTTTCCGGCTGCGTATGGCTTGACACCACTTGCCGACCACCGCAAGACGCATGCGACCCGACAGAGGAGAGCCCCATGTCCGACGACCGCCTGATCGTGGCACTCGACGTGCCGAATGTGGTTCAGGGGCTGGATCTGGCCGACCGGATCGGCACCGCTGCCAGCTTTTACAAGATCGGGCTTGGCATGCTGACCGGGGGCGGCTTTGCGCTTGCCAATGAGCTCAAGCACGAACATGGCAAGCGCATCTTTCTGGACATGAAGCTGTTCGACATCGGCGCCACCATCGAAGCCGCCGTACGCGGCATCGCCCAGCATGATCTGGATTTCCTGACGGTCCATGGCGACCCACAGGTGGTACGGGCCGCACAGGAAGGCAAGGGCGGCACCGACCTGAAGATCCTTGCCGTCACCATCCTGACATCCCTCGACCGCGAGGATCTGGACGCCAATTGCATCAAGCCGGGCGACATCCATGACATCACACTCGAACGTGCCGAACGTGCGCTGGAGGCCGGTGCCGATGGTGTCATCGCAAGCCCGCAAGAAGCCGCCCGGATCCGCGCCATGCCACAGGCGACGGGCAAGCTGATTGTCACGCCCGGCATCCGCCCTATGGGCAGCGCGAGCGGTGATCAAAAGCGCATCGCCACACCAGCGCAGGCCATATTGGATGGGGCCGATCATATCGTTGTCGGCCGTCCGATCTGGCAGGCGCAGGATCCCGCTGCCGCCACGCATAGTGTGGTGCGCGAATTGCCCCCACGCTGATGTCCGCAGGCCGTGCCCGAGTGGTCGGGCCTGATCGCAACCCCACCGACGCCACGCCTTGGGCTAACGCCTACCGGCCAGACAGACCCTGAACCAAGGCACGGCTCTAGTCGTTGATGTCACGATCCCACAGCCGGACCTGTCCTTTGCGCACCCCCATGGTACGGCGCAGCACATACCAAGCGGCGAGCGACGCCACGGCGAACACAAACAACAAAAGCGCAAGGCTCCCACCCAGCAGGCCCAAGCCCAGACCCGCGCCCACCACAACGGCGCCGATGGCAAAGCCGACGAAGATATAACCTGGCGCCAGCACCTCCAGCACGCCCAGCGCGAAACCGGCGACGATCCAGACCCACCAGACCGCCCACATCAGCCGCGCCCCTTCAGCATCTTGAAGGCATCGGCAAAGGCATCCAGCGCCTGTGCGGGCACCAGAATGGTCTGCTTGCCCGGTCCCTGTGCCACCTTGGCCAAGGCATCCACCTGCGCCAAGGCAAGCTGATACTGCGCCGCCTCCAGCCCCGATTCCTTGATCGCGATGGCGATGGCCGATGTGGCATAGGCCTCGGCATCCGCCGTCACCCGCTTGGCCTTGGCCTGCTGTTCGGCGGCGTAAAGATCGGCGTCGGCGGCCAGTTCCACCGCGCGCTTCTTGCCCTCTGCCTCCATCACCTGCGCGCGCCGCGCGCGTTCCGCGTTAAGCTGTTGCAGCATCGCGGCGCGGGTTTGCTCATCGAGGTTGACGTCAAGGATTTCGGCCCGCGTCACCTCCACCCCCCAGTCATCGACCATTGCCGTGACCTGTTCGCGCACCCGTTCGATCAGTTGCGCGCGGTTGGATTGCACCTGATCCAACTCGATCTTGCCGATTTCACTGCGCACAATCCCGGCCACCGTGGTTGCAATCGCGCCATCCACATCGCGGATGCGGTACACGGTCTTTTCCGGCTCGGTAATGCGGTAGAAAACGCTCGTTTCCACCTTTACCAGCACGTTGTCGGCGGTGATGGCATCCTGACTTGCGGTGGGCAACTGCCGTTCCAGAACCGAAATCTTGTGCGCCACCCGGTCAAGGAACGGCACGATAAAGTTTATCCCCGGCCCCAGCACCGACCGCAAGCGGCCAAAGCGTTCAACCACATGCTTTTCTGACTGCGGCACGATCCGCACGCCCAGAAAGATGCAAAGAATGATGAAGACAGCAATGGCCAGAAACACCGCATTGCCGCCCAGAAATTGATCGAAACCCATAAAAGAACGCCCCACTCAACAATTGTTGCGGACAAGGATGGCGGCTTCGCCGGTCAGTGGCAAGTGTTGGGATAATCTTGCGTCTTTTGCTGCGCAGGGACATTCATTCTTCGCTCGATTCTTGATCAACTCCAACTTTCTTCTGCAAAGGAAGGACGTTTTGGTGAAATCTTCCAAAGAATGTCAAAGTCGTTGTCATCTTTGCTAGAAAATTTCCGCGACTCCGACGCATCTTCGCCAAATCACAGCGTTTGCGAAAGGTCTGCCCATGAAAATCGTCATTCTCGGCTCTGGCGTCATCGGCGTGACCTCGGCCTGGTATCTGGTGCAACAAGGGCATGACGTGACGGTGATCGACCGCCAGCCTGCGGCCGCCTTGGAAACCAGCTTTGCCAACGCTGGCGAAATCAGCCCCGGCTATTCCGCGCCCTGGGCCGCCCCCGGTATCCCGATGAAGGCGCTGAAATGGATGTTCATGGAACATGCGCCGCTGATCGTGAACCCGAAACCCGACCTGCACAAAATCCGCTGGATGATGCAGATGCTGGGCAATTGCACCTCGGCCGCCTATGCGGTGAACAAGGGCCGCATGGTGCGCCTTGCGGAATACTCTCGCGATTGCCTGACCGACCTTCGTGCCCAGACCGGCATCCGCTTTGACGAACGTCAGCAAGGCACGCTGCAACTGTTCCGTACGCAAAAGCAGGTGGATGCAGCTGGCAAGGATATCGCCGTGCTGCATGAGGGCGGCGTGCCGTTCGAAGTGCTGGATACCCAAGGCTGTATCGCAGTTGAACCCGGACTTGCCGATGCCGCAGGCAAGATCGCGGGCGGGTTGCGCTTGCCCAAGGACGAAACCGGCGACTGCTTCAAGTTCACCCAAAGCCTTGCCGACCGCGCAGCGTCGCTTGGCGTCATCTTCCGCCACGGAGTCAGCATCACCCGCCTGAACCGCGCCGGAGACCGCATCACCAGCGTCACCACGTCTGAGGGTGAGATCACAGCCGATGCCTTTGTCCTCGCACTGGGCTCCTACTCGCCCAAACTC
>JBKBOF010000014.1:0-32678 GCA_046294955.1 Paracoccaceae bacterium | reverse complement strand
AAATTCGCGGCGGCTGATCATGGTCGTGTCCTTCGAATTGCAACATGCCACAGGCTGTCGCGCAAACGCGGGCCATAGGCTGGATCATTTTGTATGGTGATGTTTCCCCCACCTGCGGGCGGGGGAACACAAGATCAATGCCGGACCGAAACGCCTTCGACCGACAGACCATTTCCGCGCGAGGCGACGTAAAGCTCCAGCGCCTTGAACTCTGCCGAGTCAGGCTTGAAGGTTTCCGCCCGTGTGTCGCGTACACAACCGACAAAGCGTTGCTGCGCCGATAGGATGCCCGCGTCTTTCAACCGATAGACCGGAAAACCGTTGATCTGGCCTTGGCTCAGGTGATCGGCACGGATGAAGTGTCCTTGATTGTCTTCGTGGCAATTGGCACACGACATTTCAAGTTGGCCAAAACGGGTGTAGTAGATTTCCTTGCCCGCTTCCCAGAACGGTGCGGCAGGCCCGTCGATGGCGACATTCACCAATTCGCCGCGCGATTGCATCGAGATCAGCGCCATCATGTCTTTCATCTTGTCGCCGGTCATGCCCCATGCCTCAAGGCCCATGCGTTCGGTCACACATTTGTTGACGTAGTTTTCAACGGTCATAAGTGCGCCGGTTTGTGCATCAACGCGCGGCGTAACCGCGCGTAGACCCTTCATGCTTTCGGGACCTTCATGGCATCCGGCGCAGCTCTCGCCTTTGGCCCCTTGGGCTTTGTTCCAGCTGTCCATGGCGCGGTCCACATAGACCATGCCCGGATTGTCGAAATCATCGCGTTGCAGCGCACGGGTTTCATCTTCGCGATAGAGCCAGCCGGAATAAATCGTGTCCATCACGCCAGACAGGTGCGGCGGGGCTGTTGTTGTGGTGACGATATTCAACATGCCGTCATCGGTTTCGATGCTCAGGCTGTCTTCAACAGGGTTCGCAAACGCCGTGCCCGTCAGGGCAAGGCCAAGAGCCAATGTGGTGGCCAGACGTGTCGCGTGGCGCTGCATGATGTCTCCTCCCTTGAACATCTGCGGCGTTCAGGCTTGTTCGATGGTTTTGACGTCTTCGTAAACCGAACCGTCGTCGTCATACCATGTGAACTTGATTTCGCCCGAATCCGCCATTTTGGCATCGAATTCGAAATAGGGGTTGGTGGACACCGCCGGATCGATGGCAACATCGACCACATTTACGCCGCCCAGATCGCAAGTGAACCGGTTGATGATCGACCGCGGGATCAATTCACCCGCCGCATTTTTCCGCTGACCGGATTCCATCTTGTGGCTGATCAGGGCCTTGATCGTGATGACCTCACCAGCCTTGGCTGACTTAGGTACTTTCACGCGGGGTTTTGCATCATTTGCCATGGTATTTCTCCTGTTCCTGACCTCAGCCGCCGCAGCCGCCGATGGTGACTTTCACGGTCGTAGCCGCCTGAACGATGCTGCCGTCGGCCATTTTGGCGACTGCGATCACATCTTGCGTGGCGGCAAGGCGGATGCGGGTGGCTACCATCTGGCTACCGGCGGCTGGGCCGAAGGTGAAGGTGGCAACCGCCGGGGTCGGGTTGCCCGCCGCCAGCAGCATGATGGCCACAGCGCCGGGTGCATCGACGGACACCGGGACGGTGTTGCCATTTTCGGCGATTTCCGGCGCGGTGATGGTGATGCCGCCGGTTCCCGCGGTCGCGCCGGCGGTAAAGTCGGCCGTCAGCTCTTCAACGGTTTTGGCAAAAACCGGGTTCGAAAGCGTCGCGGCCGCGATGCCGCCAAGGCCAGCCCAAAGGGCGTCTCGTCTTGAAAGTTTCATGGTCATCTCCTCTGGTCGCGTTGTCGGATCACTCTTTCATCGTGATCAGATAGGCCACGACATCTTCGATCTGTTGGGCCGTCAGAATGGGGGGCAGAGCTTCGGTCGGGGCTTTTCCACTGTAGGCGGCACCCGGTCGGGTAAACCCTTCGGTCTTGTAGAATGCCGGCATGAAGCTGCCGTCAAAGGTCATCTTTGCATTGGCGACAAGGCCGCGCAGATGGGCTTCGGAATAGCGGTCAGCCACGCCGTCAAGCGGCGGGGCGATATCGCCTTGGAAATCAGCCTCGGGGATAGTGCCGATCTTGTGGCAAGCCACGCAATTGCCCAAGGCGGCAGTCGTCATCACCTTCTTGCCGGCCGCAGCATCACCGGGGACACCGGTCAACGATGCTTCAATCGAGCCGTCAACAAAAGTCACCGTTTCGGGTGCCGTTTCACTGATGGCTGGTGTAGCAAGGCACAGCGCTGCCGCCGTGGCCAACCAGAATTGGCGTGTCATTGCGATCCTCCCAGATCTTTCCCTCTCACCACGATAACCTTGGTATGCCTTCGTGCGCAATAGGAATATAGTAATCTTTGAATATTCATATGTTAGATAGAAAATCAAGGCCTTATGGTGCGCTTGGGGCGCTCAGGCGGGCGGCGAGATACTTCTGGAAGTGGTCGCCCGAATCGTATCCGTGGTCGCGGACCCATTCCAGAAGCGCCGCCGTCGTGCCAATTTCGAAGGCGCCAGGCATAAGGGCCACTGCGGCCTCGGCGGCGGTTTTGCCGGCTGGCACCTCTTCGGGCAAGAAAATCATGGTGGGGGTGAACATCACGCCCCACCGCACCGCCATATCCTTTTCGGACAGGATCGTGCCGTCGAAATCGGTAACCTCGACATCACCGAACAGATTGATCTGGACGACGAAGTAGTTGTCGCGGATCAGGGCCTCTACCGTGGGGTCGGGATAGACCTTCTCGTGCATCCGGGTGCAATAGATGCAACCGCGTTGTTCAACCATCAGCAGAAGGCGCTTTCCCAAGGTGTTGGCCTCGGCCAGATCCTCAGTCAGATCCTTGAAGGTTTCGCGCAGCCAGTCAGGTTTGTGCAAGCCATCGTCGCCCAGTTCGGCGGCAGTCAGCGGCAGGGTGGACAGCAAAAGCGCGGTCAAGGCGGCGCGGAACATGCGGTATCCTTTCATTTCAGGGTGGCGGACCAGTCGAAATTGCGGATCATCCAATCGGCGATCAGGTTGACGGAATTGGTGGCGATCAGGATGCCAAAGACGATGAGCATCACCCCCATGGCCTTTTCCACATGGCCCATCAGGGCACGGTGCCGGGCAACCCAACCAAGAAACGGCCCGGCGAACAAAGCGGCGACAACGAAGGGCAGTGTCATGGCAAGCCCGTAGACAAACAATAGCATGCCGCCGCGCCACAGATCGCCCATGCCGCTGGCCACCATCAGAATAGCGGCAAGGGCCGGACCAACGCAGGGCGTCCAGCCAAAGCCAAACGCAAGGCCCATGACATAGGCGCCCGCAAGTGTGGTCGGTTTGCTGTCGGACTGCACGCGGGCCTCGCGGTAGAACAGCCCGATTTTCAGGATGCCAAGGAAATGCAGCCCGAACAGAATTAAAACCCCTCCCGCAACCCATGACAGCGGTTCGCGCCATTGCAGGAACGCCCGGCCAAGGGCAGTCGCCCCCAATCCCAGCATCACGAACACGGTGGTAACACCGAAGGCGAACAACAGCGCCTGCACCACCAGCCGAGCCTGCGCCCCCGGCGCGATCGTATCGCCGTCGCGCAATTCGCGTACCGACAGGCCGGCCATGTAGGACAGGTAAAACGGCACCATCGGCAAAATACAGGGCGACAGGAACGACAAAAGCCCCGCCAGTGCCGCGCCAGTGTAGCTGATATCCAGCATGGGCCTCCTTTGACAACACGCGTCAAATGCGCGTCTTGTTCTGCGACTCTGATTATATTAGTATATTTCTATGTTGCAATGAGGCTGTCAACGTGGGGCGTATCCTTGGCGGAATGGTGGTGCTGCTAACGACCATGCTGGCGCAGGCCACGCTGGCGGCCGAACTGCGCCTGTTGATGTTCGAACAGCCCGGATGCATCTATTGCGCCAAGTGGGATGCCGAGATTGCGCCGCAGTACCCTCTGACCGACGAAGGCAAGGCCGCGCCGCTGACCAGAATGCACTTGCGCGCCAAGGTGCCGGACGACATCACCCTTATGCGGCCCGCTGCCTTTACGCCGACCTTTGTCCTGCTGCGCGACGGGCAGGAAACCGGGCGGATCGAGGGCTATCCGGGGGAAGATTTCTTCTGGCCGTTGCTGGCGCAGCTGATCGCGGATGGGCATGATCGCCCTGGACCATGACGCCTTCTGACATCAATTCCATTACAAATGCACCGACATTGCGGGTTTTGGTTGCCCTGCCCTCGTCTCCTCGTCATGAAGAGATCAGAAGGGCCATCAAGGCAATGTCATCGGGCGAAATGGATCATTCGGATCAAGACGAGGCTCGGGATCTGGAAGGGCTGGTTGCAAATGCCAACGATGCCGCAACCTTTCTCAAAGCGCTTGGCCATGACGGTCGGCTGTTGATTTTGTGTCATCTGCACGGTGGTCCCAAAAGTGTGACCGAGCTTGAAAACCTGCTTTCGGCGCGTCAGGCGGTCGTCAGCCAGCAACTTGCCCGATTGCGGCTGGAAGGTCTGGTCAGTGCCCGCCGTGATGGGCAGGCTATCTTTTATTCCATTCGCGACAGCCGGGCGTCTGCCATGATCGGTCTGCTGGCAAGGCTTTTCTGCAATCCGGCATAGAACCGGACAAGGACGACGACGACACCGCGCAGCAGGTTGTGCCGCGCGACTGCAAAGGGAGGAAGGCATGGAAACGCTTCCATATGGCCCTCTGGCGGCCCTTGTCGGGCTGGTCGGCGGCTTGCTTCTGGGTCTTGCCGCGCGGCTTGGCGATTTCTGCACCCTCGGCGCGCTGGAGTCGGCGGTTTACGGCAAGGACCAACAGCGGTTGCGGCTGTGGGGCATCGTGCTGGGCGTGGCGATTCTGGGCACGCAGTTGGGGGCGCTGGCGGGCTGGGTCGATCTGGGCAGGTCGTTTTACCATACCATTGCGTGGAATCCGTTGGCGTCGATCCTGGGCGGGCTGGTGTTCGGCTACGGCATGGCGATGGCAGGAAACTGCGGTTTTGGCGCGCTTGTACGGTTCGGCGGCGGCGATCTGCGGTCGCTGGTTGTGGTCGTGGTGATGGGGATCTTCGGTTTTGTCGCGCTGTCGGGGCCGCTGGCTCCGGGGCGTCTTCTGTTGTTCCCGCAGCCCGATGCCACGGGTCCGCAAGGCATTGTGCATGATGTTGGCGTTTTGACCGGCCTGCCGGCGAGTGTGATCGTTGTCGCCATCGGGCTTGGCTGTCTGATCTGGGCGCTGTCCTATCCACCCTTGCGTCAGGCGCCGCGCACGCTGTTCTGGGGCGTGGTGGCCGGGCTGGCGGTGGTCTGGTGCTTTGTCGCGACCACATGGGTCAGCGACTACAGCCTTGGCGCCATCGACGTCGAGGGCCTGTCGTTCACTGCCCCCGTCGGGCGCACGCTGATCTTCCTTATGACATCGACCGCAGGCGGCATCACCTTTTCGGTGGGGGCGGTTGTGGGCGTGATGGCGGGGGCTTTGATCGGTTCGATGATCCGCGGCATGTTTCGATGGGAGGCTTGCGAAGACCCGCGCGAGCTGGGGCGTCAGGTCGGCGGCGCAGTGCTGATGGGCATCGGCGGCGTGGTGGCGATGGGCTGCTCCGTCGGGCAGGGCGTCAGCGCTGTTGCCGCACTGGCATGGTCCGGGCCGGTGACTTTGGCTGCAATCATCGTCGGGGCGCTGTTTGGCCTACATCAGTTGATCAGCGGCTATCAGCCGGATTGAACCTGCCCGAACATCAGGCCATTTTGCGGAAAACTGTGACCCAATCAGGGGGAAAAAAGCCAAAATGGCTGCTCAAACCTCAGAATAAAGGCGATATGGCCAGCAGCTTTGCCCTATCCTGAGCGTGGATCATCGGCGAGGAGGCCAGGGTGATCGCAGCGACGGTATTCACACTTTATTTTGGTTTCATCCAGTTCCGGGTCTGGCGCCATTCATTCCAACTGGTTTCGGGCAAATATTCCGACCCCAATGATGCGGGCGAGGTCAGCCATTTTCAGGCGCTGGCCACCGCCCTGTCGGGGACGGTCGGGCTTGGCAATATCGCAGGTGTCGCTGTGGCTGTCACCATCGGTGGCGCCGGGGCGACGTTCTGGATGATCCTTGCCGGTCTTCTGGGCATGGCGTCCAAGTTCACCGAATGTACGCTTGGCGTGAAATACCGCAATGAATATGCCGATGGCACGGTCTCGGGCGGGCCAATGTATTACATGACCAAGGGCTTTGCCGAACGCGGCCTGCCGGGGGGCAAGATCCTGGCGGTGATGTTTGCGATATTCTGTGTGCTGGGGTCGCTGGGCGGGGGCAACATGTTCCAGGCCAACCAGGCGCACCAGCAACTGACCGGCGTTCTGGGGGTCTATCCGGGCTTTATCACCGGGCTTGTGTTTGCCACCATCGTCTTTGCGGTGATCGTGGGCGGGTTGAAGTCCATCGCCCGCGTTACCGAAAAGATCGTGCCCTTCATGGGTGTCCTTTATGTCGGCACCGCCCTGATCATCCTTGTGATGAACGCCAACTTGATCGGCGGGGCCTTTGCCCAGATCATTGAAGGGGCCTTTACCGGCAACGGCATTGTAGGTGGCATGATCGGCGCGCTTATCCAGGGCTTCCGTCGCGCCACGTTTTCGAACGAGGCCGGGGTCGGCTCTGCCGCCATTGCCCATTCGGCGGTGCGCACAAAAGAGCCGATCACCGAAGGGTTCGTGTCCTTGCTGGAGCCGTTTATCGACACGGTGGTGATCTGCACCATGACGGCACTGGTGATCGTGATCACCGGCCAGCTTGTAACCGATCCGACAACGGGGCTTTACATGCTGGGCGCGGATGGTCGGGTGCTGACCGCAACCGGGGCCACCGGTGTCGGGCTGACCTCAGCCGCCTTCGGGTCCGCCTTGCCGTGGTTTCCCTACATTCTGGTCATCGCCGTTCTGCTGTTCGCCTTTTCGACCATGATTTCGTGGTCGTATTATGGGTTGAAAGCCTGGACCTACCTGTTTGGCGAAGGCAAGACGCAAGAACTGTCATTCAAGATCCTGTTTTGCGTCTTTGTGGTGATCGGAGCGTCGGCGTCACTTGATCCGGTGATCGACTTTTCGGATGCGGCGATCTTTGCCATGGCCGTGGTCAATATTATCGGGCTGTATGCGCTGATGCCGATCGTCAAACGGGAATTGGACAGCTACCTGTCGCGGCTTCGCTCTGGAGAAATCCGCCGGTTCAAATAGGCCATCACGCATCGCAAAATCGGCCCGGATCCCAGGATACGGGCCGTCTGTAGGGTGAAAGCGTCCTGATCAGCCAAGGGCCGGGGCCTGTTTCCCCGGCGTGGTTGGGTCATCAACGGTAGTGGCATTTCGTCTTTGGCCGAATTAGGCTGCGGTTGGGATAGCGGACGTGGGCAAGGCAAAGTGGGTGGATGGTCTGACGATTGCCGAAAGGTGTGGCGGGTGATGCCTTTGGTCATGGCCCTGACCACGGCCTGTGCGGGAACCCCTTTGATGGCAGAGGTCGCGTTCCTGAACCGGTCTGCGGCCCTACCCGAACGGCAAACCTATGACGGCGAATGGCACCACTATGTCGGCGGCGGCGTCGCGGTAATGGATTGCAACGCCGACCATTTGCCCGACCTTTTCGCGGCGGGGGGGGCGGCACCATCGCGGCTGTTCGTCAACAACTCGGCCGCCGGAGGAGACATTGCCTTTCGTCTGGGCCAGGTTCCGGATCTTGAAGGCGTGACGGGGGCTTATCCGCTGGATGTTGACGGCGACGGGCTGGTGGACCTTGCGGTGCTACGGCTGGGGGCGAATGTGTTGCTGCGCGGCAAAGGCGATTGTCGCTTTGCGCCCGCACCGGCCGAGTGGGGCTTTGACGGCGGCGACGCATGGACCACCGCCTTTGCCGCGACGTTTGAGCCGGGGCAGGATTGGCCGACGCTGGTTTTTGGCAATTACGTTGATCCACACGACCCCAGCGGCCCGTTCGAGGCTTGCGATGCGAATGTCATTCACCGCCCCAAGGGCCGCAGCTTTGCACCGCCTTTGGCTCTGAAGCCGGGGTTCTGCGCGCTGTCGATGCTGATTTCCGACTGGAAGCGTGACGGCGTGCCCGAGTTGCGCATCTCGAACGACCGACAGTATTACGTCCGGAACGGGCGCGAACAGATGTGGCGGCTGTCGGACCTGCACGAATATACCGAAGACGAAGGCTGGCCAACGCTGCGGCTGTGGGGCATGGGCATCGCGAGCCGTGACCTGACCGGCGATGGTCTGCCCGAGGTGGTGCTGACCTCGATGGGCGATCAGTTGTTGCAGATCAATCTGGGCAAGGGGCAGATGCAGAACGCCCCCTATGCCACCGGCAGCTATGCCACCACGCCCTACATGGGCGATGACGGGCGACCTTCAACCGGCTGGCATGCGCAGTTCGGCGATATTGACAACGACGGGCACGACGATCTGTTCATAGCCAAGGGCAATGTCGAACAGATGCCCTCGAACGCGATCCGCGATCCCAACAACCTGTTGATACAGCAGGCTGATGGCACGTTTGTCGAAATGGGTGGCGTGACCGGGGTCGGCACGATGGATCGGTCGCGCGGGGCAGCAATGGTGGATCTGAACCGCGACGGGCGGCTGGATCTGGTGGTGGTGAACCGCCGCGCGCCGGTCGAGATCTGGCAAAACACCACAAAGGACGCCAGACATTTCCTGATGCTTGATCCTGTGCAGGGGGGCGCGAACCACAACGCTGTGGGGGCGATTGTCACGGTGACTCTGCCGGATGGCCGGGTGCTGACGCAGGAACGCACGGTGGGCGGCGGCCATGCCTCGGGCCAGATGGGGCCGCTGCACTTCGGCCTTGGCGCGGCCACGGACGCCGAGGTGCGGGTGATCTGGCCGGACGGTCAGACCAGTGGGACGGTCGCGCTTGCGGCAAACCAATGGCTGCGCCTGTCGTCGGGTCTGGATGGCACGCTGCTGACAACGGAGGACTAACAGATGCGCAAAACCGCCATTGCAGCCCTGATTCTCGTTGGTACAACGGCGCTTGCCGATGTGCCGTCCCCCCTGCCCGCGCCCCTGACCGATGCCGATTTCCCGACCTTCACGGCTGACGAGATCGACCTTGGCCGCCTGCTGTTCTGGGATCGTGAATTGTCGGGCAACCGCAATATATCCTGCGCCACCTGTCACCATCCGCGCTTTGGCACGTCGGACGGGCTATCTCTGGGTATCGGCGAAGGCGGCATCGGCCTTGGGCCAGACCGCCGTCCAAACCCTGCGAACCATCCCGAACAACGCATCCCGCGCAATTCGCCCGCGCTGTGGAACGTCGGCGCAAAGGGGTTCAGCGTCCTGTTCGCCGACGGCCGGATCGAGGTGGACCCCGCCCGCCCAAGTGGATTCCGCACGCCCCTGGAGGACGAGATGGTGTCGGGCTTTGCCTCGCTTTTGTCGGCGCAGACCATGTTCCCGGTGCTGTCGAATGATGAAATGGCCGGGCATTACGAGGAAAACGAGGTATCCACTCTGGTCCGTCAGGGCCGCATTACGGGGCCGGATGGTGCTTGGGCCGCCATCGCCGCCCGCATCGCCGCAATTCCCGAATACAGCATGCGCTTTGCCGCGGTCTACCCCGACATCGGGGCAGGCCGGGACATCGGTTTCACTGACATTTCGAACGCCATCGCCGCGTATATGACCTTTGATTTCCGCTCGGACACCGCGGCTTTTGACGCCTATCTGCGTGGCATGGGTGATCTGAACGCGCAGGAAAAGGTGGGAATGGCGCTGTTTTATGGCAAGGCGGGTTGTTCGGGATGTCATTCCGGCGCCCTGTTTTCCGATATGCGGTTTCACGCCATGGGGGACGCGCAGATCGGCCCCGGCAAGGCGGAACGGTTTGAAAGCCACCAGCGCGACACAGGGCGAATGAAGGTGTCGAACCGGCCCGAGGATGCCTATGCCTTCCGTACCCCAAGTCTGCGCAACGTCACACTGACCGCGCCCTATGGTCATGCCGGGGCCTTTGCCGATCTGGCGGCCTATCTAGCACAGCATGCCGTGCCGGGGTCGGCGCTGGCGGACTACCGCATTGAAAGCGCCCTCTTGCCCGTGATGGAAGTGTCAAAGCCCGACCTTGCCCCCGACGCCGCGCAGGCCAGTTTCGACGCCATCGCGTCGGCGGCGGCAAACACCCCACGCGCAGCACCGCTTTCACAGACCGAAATCGAGTCTATCATCGCTTTTCTGCACAGCCTTCAAGACCCGGTCGCCAAGGCCGGGGGACGGATGCCGGTGCCACAGTCTGTGCCATCGAGGTTGCCCATCGACAACTGACGGTGCCCATTTTTTCTGGCAGCCCTCATTGCGGTGCGGCACAGCCCGTCAGCCACAGCACGGGACACATGCCCCAAAAAACAGCGGCGTGATTGTCCGTTCTGAGGAGGCTGCGCTCTGGCCGACGCCATGGCCGCGTCCTGTGACCCTCGGGTCGTGTTCTTGGACGATGACGCAGCGACCGCCAATCCGGGTGAGCGCGAAAAATGGGAACGGACAGGGCAAGCAGAGGTTGTCTGAGTGATGGGCGAACAAACGGTCGGCAATCGATCCGTCACTCGCCCTCGGAGGACGTCGACATGAAAAAGTTTCTTTCAACCACAGCCATGGTCGTTGCACTCGGCTTTCCGACCGTGATGCTGGCGCAGACCGCTCAGACCGGGACGAACCAGACCGCAACCCAGCAAAATAACGGCTCAAATGGCTTTCTTTCTACGCGGGGTCAGTCAGATATCATGGTGTCTGATCTGATGGGCCATGATGTCTATGCGCATCGGGCTGCTGGCACCACGACCGGGACCGCAGGTCAAGCGGCATCTGGGCAGGCGGCGGGTGGCATGACAGCGGGCGGTCAAGGGACCGATGCCTATGCGGCCCAGAATGCAGACGGCAGCAACAACATGCGCATGATGAATCGTGCTGATCTTGATCAAATGGAAAACATCGGCAAGGTCAATGATATCGTTTTGTCCAACGACGGGCAGGTTCGCGCGGTCATCATCGACGTGGGCGGTTTCCTTGGTATGGGCGCACGAGAAGTGGCCGTGACAATGGATCAGGTCACCTTTGCGTCTGACTCGGAAAGCCGAGACCAGATCTATGTCATGGTGAAAACGGGTGCCGAGATGCTGCAGGATTCGCCTGCCTACGACCGGACCTCGATGACCGGCGACGACACGACCAACCGCACGCAAGGCACTGCCCAACAAGGCAATAACCGGACGGCATTCACGGCACCCCAGATGCAGCGTGAAGGCTACAACCAGGTCCAAGTATCGGAAGTGTCGTCGGACATGCTTGTCGGAAAATCGGTCTATGGCGTGAACGACAATTCCGTCGGCACGATCGACAACCTGATCCTCGACGACAAGGGCGCGATCACGAACGTCATCATCGACTTCGGTGGCTTTCTGGGCATGGGGACCAGCCAGGTCAGCGTCGGCTTTGACGAGCTGACCATCCTTGCGAACGATGGCCGGGCCGATGTGCGTGTCTATGTCGATGCGACCAAAGAACAGATCCAGGCGCAGCCGCAGTACCGCGCCACGAACTGAGCAGGCGCCTGAATAAAAAAAGGGGCCACGCAGATATCTGCGTGGCCCCAATCGCTTGCCGTCAGGCCGATCAGCCAGCGTAGTGCGGCATCGCCTTCAGCTTTTCTTTCGTGGTGTCCATGTGCACGCGCACGGCCGAACCGTTGGTTTCACGCAGGACCGTTAACTGGCTGAACGGCACCTTAACGGAATGTGCACCCATTCCCAGAAAACCGCCGACATCGATGATCGCATCGGAGATCTTGCCATCGGTACCCATCTTGAGCGAGCTGATGGCGCCAATGGTTTCATCGCCGCGGCCGTAAACCGATGCGCTTTCTACGTCATTGGTTGTCAGGTCACGTGTTTCCGCGCGGTTGTAACCGTCGCGGACAAAACCGAACGCGCCGCCGGTATCATGCGTCGTGGTCGTCGGATGTGCCATTTTTTCACTCCTTGATCCCCAGGAACGGGGATCGCTGGCAACAGGGGCCCCCTGCAGGGTTGTGACCGGAACCGTGATAATCGCCGACCTGCCCTGCGCAACAGTGCCAGGGCTGTCCAGCTTGCGTCGGACCGGACACATGAAAAGAACGACTGTGCCGGCGCCTCGTTCCGCGCAGATCCAGCCTCAGGCGGGTTTCCCCAGAAAGTAACGGATTGATCGTGGCGCGCAGGTCGGTGACAAGCGCTACACGGACCAGCGCCAGCGTTGATGCCGGGTCCCGCAGGACCTGCAATCCGCCACGCAAGTTTTATTTGAGTAGGTTCCGACAGTTGGTTGTCTTACCGTCCAGCGGGCTTTGTTGCACAAATCCGAACCGCTTGCGGAACGACGCATTCTGCAAACGCCTCGGCAAGCTGACCGACTTCCGGCTTGCGAACTTCGCCGCCCTTTGAGCCAATAAATCATACCCCCCGATGCGTTGAACAGCAAAAGTTGATTGACCGCGATCCGCGAAACGGTGTCAGAGTTCGCGGTGATGCTTGTGGGGTACGGATTTAGCTGCAACAACGAGAACGCCGGGGAGGCACCGGCGTTCCAGGAAAATGAGCACCGAGATGAAGATCGATTTTGCGACGAACGCCTTTCCGGTGCTGCTGCCGGAAGGTTTTGACGACGTCAAGGATCCCTGCCCGGTGTTCGATGGTGAACGTTGGCACATGTTTGGCTCTGCGGGCACCGTAACCACCGAGACGTGGAAAATCTTTCACGCGACCGCGCCGACCATTGATGGGCCGTGGACGCAGCACAGGCAGATCGACCTTTCGCTTGACGGCAGCGGCGTCGCGGCGCCCGGCGTTGTATTCGAGGATGGTGTGTTTCACATGTTCATCCAGACCGAGTTCATGAAACCCGGCGGGCGGTGCGAACATCTGGTGTCAAACGACGGTTTTGCCTGGGTCGCTTTGCGGTCGGCGCTTCACTCCATCCCTGAGTCCGGGGAGCATGGGATCTATGATCCGCATCCGTGCGTGATCGGCGAAAACAAATACCTGGTCTATTCCGGCATGGCCAAGTTCGCACAGGTTCCCCAACCCGATGTCTATCTTGCCCGCAGCATGTCCGGAACGTGGTTCGGCCCGTGGGACCGGCTTGGAAAGATCCTCGACCACGACGACGTGCCGCACCACAACCCGCGCGGTCATGCCGATTATGAATGGGGCATCGAGGGGCCGCAACTGGTTGAACTGCAAGACGGTCGCGTCATGCTGAACGCCACGTGTTTTCTGCCTCACGGACCGCGCGGCACGCGGCAGCGCGTGTTCTTTGCCATTGCTGATGATGTGCGGGGCCCCTATGGCAGCGTCGGCCCGGTACTGGAACCGCCAGAGACCGGAGAAAACGGGCACTCGACGGTCCTTGTCGCCGGCGACGAAATCATCCTGTGCTATCAAAGCCGCGGCGTCGGAACGAACAACCGCTGGCGCTATGGTATCGCGCGCGGAAAATACCGGATGCCGCAAGCCGCCTGACGGTTCCCTTGGCTGGTTGCGGATCAATCGCTTGATCGATTCCGGCCACCTGTCTGTTGGTCGGCCAGCTTTGCGCTGTCTGACGGCTTGAACAGAAAGCGGTCGGGCCTGTTCCACCAGCCGGTGCCTGCCACGGTCACGGGGCATCTGCCGGCTGCGACTTCACCCAGAACATGCGTAAGCGGGGTATCTGCCAATCCGTCCGGGGTGGGGATAAAAGCGCCCCGTTCGCATTCGCCACCCGGCTCGGTCAGAAGCCCGCCCCATCCCGTGCTTCCGACCAATGCCCACGAAGTTACGGCAACCACATCGACGCCCCGGTCGCGTGCGGCCAACGCCGCGGTCCAGCACTCCGCGAACCAGCGTGCCTGTTCTTGCGCGCAATCACACCCCAGATGACATTCCGTGATCGCAATCGGCGTACGATAGCGGAACCACAGTGTTTCAAGATGGTGGGCCCACGTTTTGATGCCATCAAGAACCCGGACGGCCTCAACATCGGCATAGGCCATTTGCCCGTTTCCACCGTGGGTGCGGGCGGGATATCGCGTCACCTCGTGATCGAGGAAGCGGTCTGAGGTGACGTAGTGGTTCATGCCCAGGATGTCGGGCGGGCACGGATCAGCGGCGATGGCGTCGAGCTGGCGGGCAAAGCCCATGTCGTCAAGCCGCCGTCGCAGTGGGTGACCAGCGACGACCCGCCCGAAGAGCAGATCCCAGCTTGCAAACTTGCGGATATTGTCGTGATCCGCCTGATCCTGGCAAGGCGGTGTCGCGTAGGTGTGGCCAAAATCCTCGGTCTGGACCAGACGCGCGGTCGGGATGATCCGCCTGATCGCGCGCATGGCAAGCCGGGTCGCGTCAATCTGGTTCAGCAGCATCCGCCAAAAGGTCACTTCCGAGCGTTGGTGAGGATACCACAGGCCATACAGCCCCGAAAATCGGGCCGTGGTCAGCGGCTCGTTCACCGGCGTCCAGTCGCGCACCCACGGGTATCGTCTGGCGACTTCCCCCGCATGGGTCGCAAGGCCCGGCGCGAAGGTTTCGTCGGCCAATCCTGTCCAGGCGGGCCCCGAGCCGTGGTGGATCAGCCCGACGATGGGGCGCATCCCAAGTCTTCGCAACCGGTCCATCCACCTGTCGGGCCACGACCAGTCTTGCACACCTTTCGCTACCTCGGTCCGCTCCCACAAAACCGGTTGTCGCAGGGCGGTGATGCCGAGCGCGGCAAACCGGTCAAGATCGCCCGGCCGGTCGTAGTGTCCGCTTTGCTGAAGCTGGTCGAACCACTGATCGCCGACCCGGTTCACCGTGGCCTCCACCCCGCCCCACAGTGCAAGGGACGGCGATGTGGTAGCGGGTGGCGGGGTCACCCCGAGGCCTTTGCGCGCGCCGTGGCTGTTGTTCCGATGGTCATGCGGTGGTGTCTTCCTTTATGTCGACGACCGGACGGTCGCTGGCTTTCAACATCGCCCGAATTCGGTCGATATGTGTTTGCGCATCTTTTGCCCGTTCGGACATCGCCTGCGATGATCGGCCATCGGGGCGGGCGCTCATGGTTGCCATCAGGTTCTGACGCTCCTCGAACATGCGCAGCGCGGTCCAGAGCGTTTCCTCGATCCGGGCCGACTGGGTGGCCAAAAGCACCGCCGACGAAAAGGCGTGGCCGGTATGGCAGCGATACCGAAGGAAATCGCCCGCCCCCATTTGCCACAAAACCCCCCCGCAGTCGGGGCAGTTGAAGGGAACCTGATCCCCCACGGCCTCGACCGAAGGCAGATCGCTGACCACACGCTGCGCGATCCTCGCCTCGATCACCAGATCTTCCGGGGCAGGCACACGCGGCGCAGGGGTCATGCGCGCCAACCTTGACAAAAGTTCTCCCATGCCTGCGATCGGCAGGCAGTGATCCACGCCCACATTCACGATGACCGACAAGGGCATATCCGGCTGGTCGGCGTCATCGGGATCCTGTGCGACGCAGATCCCGCCGCATCGCCGGATAGCCATCATGCCGCTTGTCCCGTCATCAAGAAACCCGGTCAGAATGACGCCGATGACACGATTGCCGCAGGCGACCGCCGCCGAGCGGAACATGGGGTCGATCGCCGGACGGGACCGATTTTCGCGCGCACCTTTTGTGATGAGGATCTTTCCATCCTCGACCAGCATGTGGCGATCCGGTGGCGCGATATAGATCTTGCCGATCTCGATCCTCTCGCCATCCCTGCCAAGTTGACAAGACAAAGGTCCCGCATCGTCAAGGGCGCGCACCAGCACCTCGCCCGTGGTATCCGGGCTTATGTGATTGACGATAAGGACGGGTGCAGCAAAATCGACTGGAAATTGCGCAACCAGTTTTCGCAGCGCCTGCATTCCCCCGGCCGACGCTCCGATGACGACGAGCATGTGAGTGTCGGTTTGGGCGGTGCAACTGTCCATGCCTCGGGTCATGTCTTTCGAAAAGGGTGCAGGTCGCGCCGATTGGTCGGCGGGTCGGCATGTCAAATGTGATGTCCCGGTCTGGAACGATCAGACCGTCATCGCGGCAGGATAACGTGCGAACAGGCCACACGTTCCAAAGGGCGACCGGCATGACTCCAGTCACACTGCCGGATCGGGGCAGACATTTGAAGGCGACCCCGGGGTCATGATGATGGAACGAAAAGCGCCCTACTCCCGTTCAAGATCAAGGAACGCATTCATGGAAGGACTGCAAATGTTCGGTACCGTTATTTTCCCGATCATCGTTTTTGGCGCCATGCTCGCCCTCTGCGTGATCGGCCTTTCTATGTCCAATGCGCAGGCGCAGCGCCTGAACGCGACAACGCCGCGTCCTCAGCCAGTGCCCGGTCGTGAGAGTGCGGTGCGACATTCAGATACCGCTCTGCGTTGAGGGTCGCTCTATGCGTCAGACCAGTGCGATTGATCAGATACCTGTCGGCAACCCACATGTCGTTGCATTCCACATCCTCGGCAAGGTCTGCGCTGAGGACTTGAAGGCAATGGCCACAACGATCATTCGCATGATGGACAAGATCATTCCCGTTAATGCCCGGACCTTTTACAAGAGATATCAGTGCGACGCCTTGCGCTTTGTCGCGGCACAGCCAGTTTCGGAATGCCTCCAGCTGACGGTCTGCACGCGAAATAGCCAAATTATGGAGGACGTTATGCAAGAAAAAATATCTGAAAATGAAGCCCTTCGAAAGAAGGATGGTGTGATCGACCAGCGCCAGCAGCAGATCGATCCTGCCGGCAAGAAGCGCGCTGACCGGAACGAGACTGCGAAGGGGTCGCAAAAACAGCCAGGGGGCACCAGCCGCCCCAAAGGCGATGATCACGATGCCGAATGAACCGGGCCACGCGAAGGAAAAGCGCGCACCGCACACGCGCCGCCAGAATGCACAGGGCGATCACGAAGGATCTGCGCATGATCCGGAAGAGTTCGACGTTATGAACCCGCAAAAACAGGCACCTCCCGATCGGGACAGAACGGAAAAGGCGAAGGTGCCACCAGAGGACCGCTAGCGCGATCCCGAACCGGCAGGTGATCGACTGCATCACCGGCGAGGGCGGTTTTCGCAGGCGTGCCTTACAAAATGACGGGACCGATCATTGCCTGGTGGTGGGTAGGCTTGCGCGGTAGTGCTGGTGCCGCCTTTCGATGCGCCTGTTCGGTCGATCCGAACCTCACCGCCTTGCGGAACGTCCATCGTGTATTCCTGTAGAAGTCATTTCAAAGGGACATGACTCCGAAGGGGTCCACCAAGACCATGCCGATCGGGGGGGTGGACGCCGCTGCTTTTGTTTTTCAATGGCGTAGGGTGCTTACCGCACGTCGCCCCGTGAATGGCATGGATCATCGAACCGACGGAGCGTTTTCGAATTCAACGTGTCGGCAGGCGCGCCAAGGCGCACCTGCCAGTGACCTCAGAGGTCTTTGGTCGCATCACAGATGCGCTGCATCTGTTCAGCGGATACGTTCATCGAGCCATCTGCAATGCCTGAGCCGGAGGCGGTATCGTTCATGCCGGTGGTGGTCCCGGTCGTGCCGGTGGTGGTCCCGGTCGTGCCGGTGGTGGACCCTGTTGTGCCACCTGATTGCTGCATTTGTACCATGCAGTCGCGGCGGATCATGGTCTTGTCCTCTTCAGACATGGTTGCCCACTGATTGACGATTTCTGACTCCGCGCGAAGCGTGGTGCCCTTTTCGCCGAACATGGCCGAACCGAGGTTGGTGGACCAGTCGCTTCCGAAGGTACCCGTGCCGGCACCCTGATCGGTCGCGCTAGGGGTCGTGGTCTGCGCGAAAGCGGCGCCGACTGCCAGTTGGCCAGCCAGTGCAAGGGTAAGCAAAGTGCGATTCATGATTGTCTCCTGTTTCATGTACGTTTTTGTGGGATGAGCGCGCGCGTGCCGTTAGGATCCACAGGCAAGCAACCAGCCACGCCGAGCCTTCGTTCCGATGAACTGGTCAAAGGGGGGTGGCGTTCGGCGTGATTACGCCGGAACGCCGGCGGTTGCCGCGCGTTTCCCTTTTACCATCAGCAACAGGAGAACCAAGATGACCGAAGACGAAATCGCCATGTTCCGGCAACGCCTTGCCGCTATCACTGCGGGCTTTCTGGGAACGGAGAACGGGGTGGCCCGAATGGTTCCCATGTCTCATCAGTTGCGGGATGGCGACAGTACGATCTGGTTCATCACCGCGCGAGACACTGATCTGGCCGAGGCGGCCAGACAAGGTCGCACGCAGGCGACTTATATTGTCGCCGAAGGAGGAAAGGGGCTCTACGCCGTCATTGAAGGTGAACTGTTGCAGGACAATGACACGGGCCTTCGCGACGCGCTGTGGTCAACCGTGGCCGACAGCTGGTTCAAGGGTGGCAAAACCGATCCGCAGGTCTGTATCCTCGGCCTCGTGCCCAGCTCGGCCGAGGTCTGGCTGACACCCACGTCCGGCCTGAGCTTTGCCTTCAACATCTTGCGGGCACAGGTAACTGGTCAGCAGCCTGATATGGGCACCCAAGGCAAACTGACGGCCGCGGACCTTATGTCACGTCCGATAACGTCATGACATCGGGCCTCCCGGCAGCGGCGAACGGCGATGATACCAGTGCGGCCGAACGCGCCGCAGTCCTGGATGCGATTGCCCGCGCGCTGGCTGCCCGCGACCAGACCGGCAAGGCCGGGATCGCCGCCACAGTGCTGCGCAACGGTCGTCCTGTGTCACAAGGCGAGAACGAGGTCCACTTACAGTCAGACCCCACCCGGCATGCGGAAATGGTCGCAATTACACGCGCCGCACATGCGCTGAACACAACCGACCTGTCCGATTGCGTGATGATCTCAACCTTGCAGCCATGCGAGATGTGTCTGGCAGCCCTGCGCTTTGCCGGGATCAGACGGGTGATCTTTGCCGCCAGAAAAGAGCAGGTGGCCAAAAAATACTTTGTCTTCCCCCATCTGGGGATCACGGATTTCCAGCACGGCGACAGCTTCGACGCCATTGGCGGAATTTCCGAGGATCTCATCGTGCACCTATACGCCTTGGGCGAGGCGTAACGTCCCATGCCAAAAGTGCTGTCCATCCTCGAAACCGCGCTCTACGTCGATGACCTCGACCGCGCCGCCGCATTCTACGAGCGCGTCATGGGGCTTTCCTCCCTGTTTGTGGATGAGCGAATGCGGGCTTACGACGTCAACCGGCGCAGCGTTCTGCTGCTGTTCATCCGTGGCGGGACGACCGAGCCGGTGCAGACCGGTGGTGGCCTGATCCCACCGCACGATGCTACGGGACAGATCCACATCGCCTTTGCCATAGCGCCTGACCAGCTTGAGGCATGGCGCACACATCTTGCGGAACATGACGTGGCCATCAAGGGCAGATCGGACTGGCAACGTGGCGGCCAAAGTCTGTACTTCCGCGATCCCGACGCAAACCTGCTGGAAATAGCCACGACGCCGGGCCTTTGGCCCGGATTCTAGGGGCGTGCGCGCCCGCTGCGACCAGTTCGAACGATGTGACGGGCACCACCCATCGGAAACGCGGTGTTGGCCGGTGGTCTCTGGGTTTTGTGGAACGAAGTCGGATTGTCGGTGTTCAAAATTCCAGAACTTGAACCTGAAGGAACCGCCATGAATTCGCCCTTGTCCCTGACGCTGTCCAGACCCGTCGAAGGCCCCGAAAGGCAACCCGGACAGCGGCCTGCTTTGCTGTGCTTTTCCCATCTACGCTGGAATTTCGTGCATCAGCGCCCGCAGCATCTGTTGAATGAGGCGGCATCCAGCCATCGCGTTTACTATGTCGAAGAGCCAGAGTTCGGTTCTGGTGTGCCATTCTTTCGCATGCGCGTTGCGCCATCCGGTGTGACGGTCCTTACCCCGGTGTTCGACAAGTCCGCCGACCATGTGCTGGAACAGCGATTGCTGGTTGAATCGCTAGAGCGCGCCCTTGGCACCGGCCCGATGGTGCATTGGTACTATACGCCCATGGCGCTGCGCTTTACCCGTGGGTTACGCTGCGATCTTTGCATCTATGATTGCATGGATGAATTGTCGGCCTTCCGATTTGCCTCACCGGAACTGGGCCCACTGGAAACGGACTTGCTGGCCCGCGCCGACCTTGTGTTTACCGGCGGTCAAAGCCTGTTCGCGGCCAAGCGGTTGTTGCATGCTGACGTCCATTGCTTTCCAAGCAGCGTCAATGCCGCGCATTTCGCCAAAGCGAAGGCGACCATCGCCGATCCGCAGGATCAGGAACAGATCCCCCAACCCCGTATCGGGTATGTGGGCGTCATCGACGAACGGATCGACCTCGACCTGATTGCCACCGCCGCGGCCGCGCTGCCGGCCGTCCAGTTCGTGATGGTCGGCCCGATCGCAAAGATCGACGCCGCCGATCTGCCGCAAGCGGCAAACCTGCATTGGCTCGGCCGCAAGGACTATGACGAATTGCCCGGTTACATGGCCAACTGGCAGGCGGCATGGATGCCCTTTGCCCTAAATGACGCCACACGGTTCATCAGCCCGACCAAGACGCCTGAATACCTGGCCGCTGGCTTGCGTGTCACCGCCACCGCTGTGGCCGACGTGGTGCAGACCTACGGGCGGCAGGGTCTGGTCACAATAGCAGACTCCAGCACAATTGCCGCGACACTTCAGTCCAGTCTGGAGCCGCCGGCATTTGGTTGGGCGGTAAAGGTCGATCGCGCGCTTTCGTTGATGTCATGGGCGGGCACCTGGGCCGCGATGCAGTCGCTGATGGCGGCACGCCTGCGCGTTACAGCGAGAGTATGATCATGTTTGACTGGATGATCATCGGCGCAGGTTTTGCGGGCAGCGTCCTTGCCGAACGCCTGGCATCGCAGCGGGGCGAGACGGTGCTTGTCATAGACAAGCGCGATCACATCGGTGGGAATGCCTATGACTACAGGGATGCTGCGGGGATCCTCGTTCATCGCTACGGCCCGCACATCTTTCACACCAACGCGGGCGTGGTCGTCGATTACCTGTCGCAGTTCACCGATTGGCGCGATTATGAACACCGCGTGCTGGCGCAGGTGGACGGGATGCTGCTGCCGATCCCGATCAACCTCGACACGGTCAATCGGCTGTATGGTCTTGACCTCGAGTCCGCAGGGATGGAGGCGTTTCTGGCCGAGCACCGCGAAGATGTTGCGGACATCCAGACATCCGAGGATGTCGTGGTCTCGACCGTCGGGCGCGATCTTTATGAAAAGTTCTTCCGCGGCTATACGCGGAAACAATGGGGCCTTGACCCTTCCGAACTGTCGCGCATCGTCACCGCGCGCATCCCGACCCGGACAAACCGCGACGACCGCTATTTTGCCGACACGTTTCAGAAGATGCCTGCTGACGGCTATACCGCGATGTTCAGGAACATTCTCGACCATCCGAACATCAAAGTGGAACTGGGCCGGTCATGGAACGCTGCGCAGGACAGGCCGCGCGCGCGCCGGATCATCTTTACCGGACCCATCGACGAGTATTTCGGCTATCGCCACGGCCCGCTGCCCTACCGGTCGCTGGAATTCGTGCACGAAACGCAGGATGTCGAATGGGTGCAGCCCGTCGCGGTCATCAACTATCCGCAGACCGAGACCTATACCCGGATCACGGAATACAAGCACCTGACCGGGCAAACGCATGCGAAGACAAGCCTGACCTACGAATATCCCACCGATGAAGGCGATCCCTATTATCCGATCCCGCGGCCGGAAAACCAGGCGCTCTACAAGTTGTATCGCAAGGATGCAGAAGGGTTGGCGGATGTGTGGTTCGTCGGACGTCTGGGGTCGTATCAGTATCTGAACATGGATCAGGTCGTCGGTCAGGCCTTGGCCACATTTGACCGCATCAACGCCACGCGCGCGCCCACAGCCATGGCGCGCGCTGCCGAATGACGCCGGAGTGAGGGCAGCCGGTGCGCGACCAACCGCGCAACACGATCAGGCACTGTTGCGCCGAGTCTGATCGGGTCACCCCGAACCCAAGCCATCAAAGGCTCGGACTGAACAGCTAGGCGCAGGCCCGCAGGACCACGACCGGGAACAGGGTCCAGATCACGGCGATCAAACCGATGACCCCAAGGGTCAGGCTTGCCCAGCGTTTCAGCCCGGGTTGCATCCCGAACCTTGCACTTTGCAGCACTGGCAGCACAGCCACCTGCAAGGCAATGGCAACGGCCCACGCGATGACAACGGGTGTATTGGTCCACCCCTGCGCACAGGAAATCCCCTGCACGCCATAAACAGCGCTGAATGATGCAAGCCACAGGACCAGCGGCCCGAAAAGGCGCAGCACGTCGGTCATGGCAGGTACGCCGGGGCATAGGCGGCAAACAGCCCGACCAGCGTCACGAGCACACCATAGTCGATCCACAGCCGGACAATCTGCACTTCGCCCTGCCGGCGGGCCGACAGAAACCCCGACGCCGATCTGGCGATAACGAATGCCGACATCAGCGCCGCAAGTGCAGCGTGGAACAGGGCATAGCCGCCGATGACCCACAAGGTGGCGTCATAAGCATGGCGGGTCGGGTCGGGCAGCGACAGCGGGATCGACCCTGCACCCGCCATCAACCCGATGGCCCCCAACAGTGCGAGGACCAGACCGGGAAGGGCGCTGCCCGCGCGGTCAAGCCGCGCCGTGGCAAGGCGGATGCCGACCGGAGCCACCAACGCGCCCACAACGGCGATGCCGATCCACCGCAGGTCTGCAACTGCCCAGTCTGACGGCGGCCAGTTCGGCGCGACCGTCCACAAGAATGCGTAGCCGAACAGCAGCGATCCGAAAAAGGTCGAGTCCGCCAGCAACAGGAACACCGACCCCCACCAACCGGGCGGGCGGGCCGTTTCCGACGCAAACGGCAGCATCAGGCCCCGCCCGGCATCCTGAAGGCCGCTGTCAGCTTGGTGTCCCAAGCCCCAGATCCAGCGAACGACCAGCGCAATAACCCCCACCCCTGCCAGCGGTATCATCCAATAGGCCTTGATCAGCATGCCCAGAAAGATGCCGCCGGTTACAAAGGCCATGACAATCGGCAGGGCCGTATTTCGGGGAAACACCACGATGCCGTCGGGTCGGGCGGTCGCGGTATCGACTGTCAGCGTCTCGCGCAAGCCGTCGCGGGGGGTGGCCAGATAGCCCTCGCCCCGCGCCAGCCGCACTGCCAGATTGTCGTCGCCGGTCAGAGGGTCGCGCGTGCTTACTTCCGGCAGGCTGGCGAAATTGTAGGGCGGCGGTGGGATCGGCATGGCCCATTCCAGCGTGCCAGCACCCCACGGATTGCGCGGCCCGCGTGTGCGGACTACAACATTCACGACGATGTCGATCAGGATCAGGGCAAAGCCAATAGCCATGACGAAGCTGAACACCGAAGAGATCAGGTTGATCACCTCCCACCCCGACGCGACATCGTAGGTGTCTATCCGGCGGCGTTGGCCCAAAAGGCCGACCCAGTGCATCAACAGAAAGGTGCCGTGAAAGCCCACGAATACCAGCCAGAACGCCGTTTCACCCAACTTGAAGAACCGCTTGCGCCCGGTCAGATGCGGCAGCCAGTAGTAAAGCGCGCCCATCATCGGAAAGACAAAGCCGCCGACCAGCACATAGTGCAGATGCGCCGTAACAAAGGCTGTGTCATGCACCTGCCAGTCGAACGGCACCACCGCCACCATCACCCCCGTCAACCCGCCGATGACGAAAGTGGCGAAGAAGCCCACGATCCAAAGCATCGGCAAGTGCATCTGCGGCCGACCCTTCCACAGAGTGCCAAGCCACGCAAAGATCTGCACACCTGTCGGAATCGCCACCAGCGTCGAAGCGGCCGAAAAGAACGCCAGCGCCATGTGCGGGATGCCAGTGGCAAACATATGGTGCACCCAGATGCCGAAGCTGAGCACACCAAGCGAAATCGCCGCCACCACGACCCACCCGTAGCCCAACAGTGTCGTACGGGCCATCACCGGCAGGATGGTCGAGATCACGCCGGCGGCTGGCAGGAAGATGATGTAAACCTCGGGGTGGCCGAACAGCCAGAACAGGTGCTGCCACAGCAGCGCATCTCCGCCATGTTCGACCTGAAAGAACGGCAGGCCGAAGGCGCGTTCCAGCTCCAAAAGCACCGAGCCGAGGATCAGCGGCGGAAATCCGGTCAGGATCATCAACGATGTGATCAGCGCATACCACGCGAGGATCGGCATCTTGAACAGCGTCATGCCCGGTGCGCGGTAACGCAGGATGGTAACGGTGATTTCCACGGCGGCGCATATCGCCGAAATCTCGACAAAGGTGATCCCGATCAGCCAGAAATCAGAATTGATGCCCGGACTGCCCAGGGTGGAGGACAACGGCGGATACATGAACCAGCCGGCGTTGGGCGCGATCCCGGCGACCAGCGCAAAGATCAGCATCGACCCGCCAAAGACATAGCACCAGAACCCAAAAGCCGTCAGGCGCGGAAAGGCTAGGTCCCGCGCGCCCAGCAGTTTCGGCAACATATAAACCGCCAGCCCCTCGAACAGCGGAATGGCGAACAGGAACATCATGATCGTGCCATGCATGGTGAAGATCTGGTTATAGATCTCCGGCCCCATGAACGGGGATCGGGGCGTAGCCAGTTGTGCTCGGATCAGCATGGCAAGGATGCCGCCAAGGAAGAAAAAGAAGACGGCCGCCAGAAGGAACATCCGCCCGATGTCGGTGTGGTTGACGGTGGTGAACCAACCCCGCCAGCCGGGGTCGGACGCCCAGATTTTCGCGAGTGCCCGGTGACGGCGCAGCGCGGTCATGGCTGCGTTCCGTCAACCAATGCCGTCCAGCCATCCGCGTCATGGGCGGTGACGACAAAGGTGTGGTCCCGGTAGCCCACGCCGCTGAATTCGGAACTTACGCCTGCGTAGTCGCCGGGCAGGTCGGCCTCGATCCGCAAGATATTCACATGACCGGGTATCGCGTCCAACTTGCCCGCCAGTCTTGGCACCCAAAAGCTGTGGATCACGTCAAGGCTGGTGATATGAACATCGACCGGCCGACCAGCAGGGATGTGGAGCACCCGGTCGGTCGCGTCCAAACGCAATCCGGGATAGGCAAAGCGCCACGTCCACTGCCGGGCTTCGGCCTCGACCTGCACGATGTCGGCTCTGGCGCGGGGCAGCAGACGTTCCCCGACAACCAGCCCGTAGCCGAGCAGCGCGGCAAGCACGACCCCCGGAAAGACTAGTCCAAGGCCAATGATCCAACGCGCTTCCATGCCGCGCACAGCCTCTGGCTCATCCGACCCTGCGGCTCGAAACGCCAGCACCAGAAGCACCATCACCATGACAAAGGTGGCGACCGCTCCTGACAGCAAAACCCACCACAGAGTCGCAATCGTCGCGGCGGCCGGTCCGGCCGGATGCACGGCAGACAGATGTTGCGTGCAACCAGCCATCGATATCAGCGTTAAGAAAGTGAGCCGCAATTTCCAACCCTCACTGATAGGATGTTCCCGATGTCGCCAGAGCCAATCGAATCCCCCGCCGATGCGCTGGTGGACCCCATTGCAAGCCATCCCGACTTCGACCAGACCGCCTCGAAGATCGCCATCTTCGGCCATCCGATCCATGCTATGACGGTGGCCTTTCCCGTGGCGTTGACCTTCTGCACCTTTGGCGCCGATGCCTTCTATTGGTGGACAGGCGACGGGTTCTGGGCACGGGCGGCCGTCTGGTCCGCTGGCACGGCCTTTCTGTTCGGCATTCTGGCAGCACTGTCTGGCACCATGGAGTTGTTGCTGGTGCCGGGCATCCGCGTGCGGTCCGCCGCCTGGACCCATGCGACCATCGCCATTCTGTTGCTGTCCCTGCTGGGGGCGAACTGGGGCTACCGGATGACCGGTTACGAGACCGCAATCTTGCCCTACGGCCTGCTTTTGTCGGCATTCAATGTGATCGTTGTGTCGGCAACAGGTTGGCATGGGGGTAAACTCGTTTTCGACTATGGGTTGGGGGCCGCAAAGGGCAATTGACCGCCCTGCGGCTCGGTCAGCCAGTTCGGCACCGGGATTACGCCCAAGTCTGGTTTGCCCAGAACTAGCACCAGGATGGCCAGGATCGGCACAAGCAACAGCACAAGCGGCAGCGCAGGGCGCGGTGGGATATGCGTGCCTTCGGTTTCTGTGACGCGGACAAGCACACTGCCGACCCAGCCATGAAATGTGACGAGAAGGGCCACGAAAACCAGCTTGGCAAACAGCCAAGGCACATAGGCCTCGCGCAGAAAGATCAGCGCAGTGCCGGACCCGATGGCGACCAGAGCGGCAGGTGTGATGGCATAAATATAGCCGAAATGGGTGAACCGGCGGATGCGGGTAAAATCTGCCTGACCAATCGCAGTGTCGTGCAGCGCCAGCGTCAATGGCAAGGCAAACAATCCGCCACACCACAGGATCAGGGCCGCCATATGCAGCGCCTTCATATGTGGGATCAGCCCTGTCGCAAGGTCATTCATGCCCGCCTCGCCCCGCTGACCCAGTCGCGTCGCGCCACCAAGGTGCCCAAGACAAGGTAAGGAAGTGCGGCTGGGATCCACATGATCAGGCCGCCAATCTGCTGGTCTTCCAGTGGCGAGAGCCCCCAGTCAACCGGCGTGAAGATGTGGATCGCATAAAGCGCGCGGGGGGCCAGCGTCAGGAGCGCGCCGAGGAAGGCCATTTGCATGAACCCGGCCCAGACCAGCACAATGGACGAACCGATAGCCTGACGCGGGCTCACGACCGCACGCCAGAACATGACGGCAGGCACGAACAGGCTGATCTGCATCGCCCAATAGATCGTGACATTCGACATCGCCGCATCATAGGCGGCTGGTAGATGCCACGCCCACAAGGACGCGGTGGACAATGCGAAGGCTGGCATGGCTGCGGGACGATTGGACGGGCGCAGCGCCATCGCCAGCAGTGGGGCGGCCACCGCGATCAACAGCACATGGTGGACAACCCGGGCCGAAAACAGAGCCGCCGACAGAGCGCACAGCGGCGAGATGAAGGTGACCGCCAGAACAGCGACCGCCGCCGCACCGTGCCTGCGCCGTCCGACTGTCAGCGCCAGCGCCGCCAGTGCCAGTATGAGGATCGGATCGAGGTTCCATCGCAGCAAGATGTCGGCAGGTAGTGGGGCGGGGCCGCAGTACAATCCGGTTTGCCAAAGCGGGTTCATTGCCCTGCCCCCAGCCCGCAAGTGACCAGCTGATCCGACACCTGCGGCTTCAGGATCGAATTGCCACCCGCCGTGAACACTACGGAATCCACGTTTTCGTGCTTACAGACGGCGGGCATGGCGCGGTCCTCGATGGGGAAAATCGACGCTCCCGCCTCGCGGTTCAGACCGAAGATCAACCCCATCTTGGTGGTCTGAACCAACGCAGGCACAGCAATTGCCACTAGGTTAACGGGAGGGGTCAGAGGATATTCCCGGTCTTTGCCAGCCCAGCCCACCATCAGCGTGTCGCCCACGACGGTTGGCGGTTGCAGGATCAAGAAGGGGACCTTTGCGTTGACGGTGTTGTACTGGTTGAGGTCCCGTACACCGCCATCTGCGAAACCGGCGCAAAGCGGGCCTGTGTCGGCATCGACCGCGTGCAATTCGGCATCCATCTTGCCCGGATTGACCCGTTTCTCGCAAACCCCTGTTTGCCCGCTGTCCCAGTAGGCCACGTCACGCGTCTTGAAGGCAGGCTGCGTAAGCGGTCTCAGTGCGGACTGACCGGCATAGGACCAGCGGTCTGCAACCGTCGAAGGATCCAGCGCCACAATAGGACGGAAGGGTTTTCCCGGATACAGCGTGCTGCTGGCATCAATCGGCGAGGCAGACCGTACCGTCGCAGGCAAATCGCCAGACCCGTCCAACACATCACCGATGGGAACCGCCCACACCCGTTCCAAATCGGCCACGGTATCGGGGATGAAGTTTTGCACATTGGCGAATTTGGTGGCGGCAGGATCACCATAGAAAGTTTGCCAACTCGTCAGTTTTGCCAGCACAACGGTCGGACAGATTGAAACGAGCAGGGCGACGCAAAACACCATCAGACAGACCTCCGCACTGTAGCCGGGCGAAACATCGCGATGGCCGTAAGGGCTGCGCCGAGGCCAATAAGCGCAACGAGGGTGCCAAAAACTGCCCCCCGACGCTGGGTAAAGCCTGCAACAAGGATCCCGAGCACGACGGCCAGCGCACCGATCAGGGCCAACAGAGCGCCTTCACTTTCGATGACGCCGGTTCGGTTCGCAAAATACACATAAACCGCAAATCCGCAGCCAATCACCACGGGCACTTCAATTGGCAAAAGATTTCTGGTCATCATCCTGTCCCTTGAATTGAGCAGTCTTTGGCTCAACAACACAAATTGTTGGCCGACGTTCCCAAAAACCGCAGGAAAAAATGCGCTATGCACGACATCGGGCCGCGAAGTTGCGCCTGACGAGATGTATTCTATCGATGGCCCACGTGGCACACTGGACCAGCGAACCGGTTTGAAACGGAACGCATTCGCCGAATCCGCGTCTTATTGTCAGCACCACAGTCAGAAGCCGAGGAGATCAGCATGGTAGACAGAAAACGCCCAAAACTGGTTACAACGCCGCCTCGCAATACGGACCTGCACCTTTCACCACGCAAGCCCGATCCGGGAACCGGCGAAGTCCGTGCTGGCCCCGGCGATTCCGGTTTGGCTGATCGCCCCGAGATCAACGCACGCCGGACAGCAAAAAAACCGATGTCGAACAGACGCTTGGCCATCGGGTTGGGCATAGCAGCCCTTTTGACGGTTTTCACACTTTCCCTACGGGCACTATTCTGAAGGTGATCCCGCTTTTGGGACGGGCTGTTCGATACTGCGCTTGATCCCGCCGACCAGCAACCATGGCCGGTCCCTTGGCCTCTGTCCGCCCGATCTTCATATCTTCGACTGTCGTGCGCTGGCGCCACTTCGCAACGCTCTTGGGGTTGATCCTCAGTTCCCGGCTCAAATGCGCAAGCGACGCCGGGATGAAGCACCTGTGACGAAGTTGTCCCCAAATGCGACCTTTCATCCTGTGAATGAACCACGCCATTGAACCGTGGGGCCAAGCACCTTGACCGCCTCGGGGTTGGGCGTGAATGTGCAGATACCGGTCACCGGTTTTCGTTGAATTGCCGACTTCCCCAATCTGCAGGTCAATTGCAAAGCCATCGCCGTTTCGACCCGCATGCTGCTCTGCCAAAATGAGCGGGCACGACCCCGTGGCCGTCGCAGCGCAGAGGGACATGATAGACGGCTGGATAACCTTCGTCGACCACGGATACAGGAAGGTCGGGGCGGTCATCTATTGCAACAACGACATCTTGCGCGCGGGGCGCAAGCACGCGTATGCCGAATATTGCATGGGCCGACGCCGAGCACGAGGGTTCGGCGTCGCACTATGACACGCCCCGTGATGTACGACGCGCGGGGACGGCCCTATTCGGTTGCCACACCATCAAAGGTCTCATCCGAAGCCTCGGCGTCGGCCTTCGTCTTCTGGACCAGATGGTCAATATGGTTGGGTGGTCCGTACACCGTGTAGAGCAGCAGGGGCTTGTCGCCGGTGTTGGTCAAGTTGTGGACTGCGCCGGCGGGTGCGATGATGCAATCGCCGTCTTTGACCTGGTGGGTCACGCCGTCGATCAGTGCGGCCCCATTGCCTTTCTCGATGCGAAAGAATTGGTCATGCGTCGCGTGCGTCTCTGTCCCGATGCTTTGTCCTGGATCAAGCGCCATCACCACCAGTTGCAGGTGCGCGCCGGTGTAGAGAACCTGTCTGAAATCCTTGTTCCCTTCGGTCAATTTCTCGATATCTGCAACATATCCCTTCATCACGGGTCTCCTTTTAGAATGTATGAAAATGGCGGCGTCCGGTCAGGCGCCAACCAAGGCATTTAAGGCGCCTTTAGCTGTGCCGTCCCTGATGCACATCAGTGCATGAACCGGTGTACCGAGCCGCATAGGGTGCAAACTCCGCGCACAGCGCACTTCACGCTCCTGAAAAGAGACCGTATGCGTGATGGGACACCCGCAGGGCGGGTCCATGATGATGACGTGTATGTAGGGGATGTTCCGCAATAGGGGCAGGCCGGCTGCGGCTGCCGTCGGCACCATCACGCCGGATGCCATGGCCTTTGCGGCCTGCGTCATGAGGCCAAAATCAAGGCTTTCTGCGATTTTGTACGCGTCGGCGGCGCAATAGCAAGCAATTGACGCTTGCAGGCGGTGTCGCGTTCTTGGCTTCCGATGACGCCACCTATGTCAATGGCGCCGCTTATACTGGCGACGGAAGCAAACCGCCGCCTGATCAATTGGGCAAAGGTCCGTCGTGATCAAGATAGGTTTTGTCGAAGTCGGCCAACTGTACCAGCCCATCGAGGTCATGGATCTCGACCTGCCCGTTCCGAAAAGTGACCAGACCATCCTCCCGCAGTTCGCGCAGTACACGGTTCACATGGACAGCGCTCAGCCCCAACGCATCTGCCAGAAGGTATTGTGACAGTGGACAGGCAAACCCCAATGAGGACCCCAGGCCGACGAGTTTCAGCCTCGCACCCAGTTCCAGCAGAAAATGCGCCATCCGTTCCTTGGCATCCCGGCGACCGATACCCACCAGATGCTCGACCACCATCGCTTCATCCCGAGACGCAGCCCAAAGAACAGCAGTCGCGAGGCGCGGCGTGTTGCCGAACGTTTCCAGAAGATCTTTGGGCAGAACCTCTGACGCCTCAACGCGCGTCACGGGTTCGACGTTGTGATCTGCGGCGCGGAACAGAACAGACCGTAATCCCAGAAAATCACCCGGAATCTGGAAATCGACAATCTGCCGAGAACCGCCCGAAAGCAGCTTGTACGAGCAGACCCAGCCTGAAGCGAGGACATAGGCCGATTGGTCAGCCTGGCCTTGGTGCACCATGTCACGTCCGGCCGGGAACGCTTTTCGGCGGCCATAAAGTTTGTCCAGTGCGGACAATTCGTCCGCAGATAGTGCCATGAATGCCCCGAGTTTACGCGCGAATGGGCTTTGAAGGGCTACCAATGTGCGCGCTCCTGAAAATGAATCGTGTTGAGACGGATTGTCGATGAGAGAACCGACCAAACGATGTTTCGTTCCTGCCGCTTCGGAAATGCTGATCTGCCTCAGTTCAGGATGTCTCAGGCCTGCCATAATAAGTCTTAGGTTGGCCACGACAGGCAATCTGGCCGGTCTCTCACCCGTTTGCGGAAGGTTTGTCCGATGCCCGAGGTTCCCGACATTGCCGGAACGGCTGCCCTCGCGATCTGCGAGTCGCTGCTGCTCGCACTGAATGATCGCAACATCCTGCCTGAGGGGGAAATTGTCGGGATCCTGCGCGATGCGGCTGAAGCACACGCAAATGATGCGGGCGAGGATGGTCAGGAAGAGCTCCACACTGCTGTCGCGGATCTGATCAACGGCATCCTTGCAGGTGGAAACTCGGTTCGTCGCAGGTGATTGCGGGGTTGTTGAAGGGAACTCGCAAGGCCCGATCAAAAGATCCCCAAACAGGGGCACGGCATCCCGAGCGACGATCCGCCAATGGGGATCGGTTGGGTTGCAGGGCATAGTCGGCATATCTGTCGCAGCGTGGACTGCATCGGCGACAGATCGACATGTACAGCGCCTGCGTCTGACTGGGATCCCCTTCCTCAAGCTCCTGCGCCTACATATTCATTTTATGGTGTGCCAAGGTTTCTTTTCATGTGCGGACATGGATCAAGCCAACGATCGCGAAAAATGGCAACGCGCAGAGCATTTCATGATCAGTATCAGTGCTTGAATTGGCCGCCATGATATCCTGACGTCAGGATGAAAAGGAGATACCGATGGCTGCGCTTCCGTTTGACAGTGCCCGGATCGAAGAACTTGTGTTGCGCTTCAACGCCGTAATGGCGAAGGAAGGAACGGTGACACCTGACCTGGGGGGCAATGCATCAGATGACGAGGTGGCAGAGACCTTGCAGGAAACCGAGGGCGATCTCAGCCGCGACGAAATCACGCAAGAGATCGAGAGCATGAATGACGAGCAAAAGGACGCTCTGGTGGCACTGTTCTGGATCGGGCGCGGCGATGCGGAACCTCAGGAATGGATGGCCACCAAAGCCCTCGCCCGACAACAGCATGATGGGCTGGTAAGCCACTATCTGCTGGGTAAGCCGATGGTAGGGGAATATCTGACCGAGGGTTTGCACAAGATGCTGGAGTATGGTGTCGACTGAGTGGGGACAGCTTGCAATGGATGGGCCAACTTTCTGCCAAACCACTGAAATCAAGCAAACTTTCCTTGGTTGTTGGCGAAAATGGCTGGATTTGCACTATTTGAGCGCAGGTCGTTCATTACGGTCTCCGCCCGCGCACAACCCAAGGGCCAATGGTCAGATCGAACGGATCCCTCTCACAGTTTGCAGGTAAACCGTTGCCGGGCAACGGAACTGCACGTTCAAGGACATCGTGGTGGAAGACGGTAGCTACGATCAGCCGCCAATACAC
>JBKBOF010000013.1:0-33522 GCA_046294955.1 Paracoccaceae bacterium | reverse complement strand
GCCTTCGGCAAAAACGATTTTCCGCTCGGCCTGCCGCGCAGCATCGAACACCGGGCGCATCAACATGGCGGATTTGAACACCGACCCGTCCAGATTGGCCTTGTAAGCGTCAAGGTCGGCAACTGGACGGGTGGCCACCCCGGTTTCCATCGCGGCCCGGGCGACGGCACTGGCAACCACACCCATGAGGCGGGGGTCGAACGGCTTGGGGATCAGATAATCGGCCCCGAATGACATTTTCTCGCCACGATAGGCGGCCGCCGCTTCGGCGCTGGTGGTGGCACGGGCAAGCGCTGCGATGCCTTCGATGCAGGCGATTTCCATTTCGCTGTTGATCGTCGTCGCGCCGACATCCAGTGCACCCCGGAAAATAAAGGGAAAGCACAACACGTTGTTGACCTGGTTCGGATAATCGGACCGCCCCGTGGCGATGATTGCACCGGGTGCTACAGAGCGCACTTGATCTGGTTGGATTTCGGGCGTCGGATTGGCCAAGGCAAAGATAATCGGATTCGTCGCCATGCGGGCGACCATCTCGGCGGTCAGCACGCCTGGACCTGACAGGCCAAGGAACAGATCGGCCCCGTCGATCACATCCGCCAGAGTGCCGGGGGTGGAGCCTTGGGCAAACGCGTCTTTCTGCGGGGTCATCTGTGCCGCGCGGCCTTTGTACACCAGCCCGTCCAGATCGCAGAGCCACACGTTCTCGCGTCGCACCCCCAGCTTGACCAACATCTCAAGACAGGCGATTCCTGCGGCCCCGCCACCGGTCGAAACGACCTTGATTGTATCAAAGGACTTGCCCGCAACGATCATGGCGTTTGTGGCAGCGGCCCCGACAACGATCGCAGTGCCGTGCTGGTCATCGTGGAACACCGGAATATTCATTCGCTCGCGGCAAAGTCGTTCAACGATGAAACAATCGGGTGCCTTGATGTCCTCAAGATTGATCGCCCCAAAGGTCGGTTCCAGTGCGCAGACGATCTCGGCCAGCTTTTCGGGGTTGGCCTCGTTCAGTTCGATGTCAAAACAGTCGATATTCGCAAACTTCTTGAACAGGACAGCCTTGCCTTCCATAACGGGTTTGGACGCAAGCGCGCCAATATTCCCAAGGCCAAGAACAGCGGTTCCGTTCGTGACCACGGCCACAAGATTGCCGCGCGACGTATAGCGGGCTGCGGTCGTCGGATCAGCCTTGATTTCAAGGCAAGCGTCGGCCACGCCGGGGGAATAGGCGCGCGACAGGTCGCGTCCGTTCGCCAAGGGTTTCGTGGCGCGGATCTCAAGTTTCCCCGGTTTGGGAAATTCATGATAATCCAACGCCGCTTGCCGGGCGTTGTCCTGACGCACTTCTTCCATCTTCGCCTCCCCGAAAAATTTGGTTTAGCCTTAAACCATTTTTTTTCATCCGCCAACCGGGTGATAGCGCCATCAGCGCCGGACCGGCTTGCAAATTTCTCGTCCCAGGCACAGCATGGCGCGAAATTCAGGGGAATGCCATGCCAGAGACGCGCGCCGAGATCCGCCTGCCGACGCAAGAGCTGCGTGACGATCTTCCGTTTTTTACGAAGGTGTTGGGCATGCGGCTGGATATGATCTATCCGGCCGACAACCCCGAGGTCGCCGTTCTGTCCGGTCATGGGTTGCGGTTGCGCATCCAGAAAAATGCAAAAGAACCGCCAGGGACGATCCGTATCCTGACAGATGATCCCATGGCCTTTGCGCAGGGCCAACGTGTTCTGACCGCCCCGAACGGCACGCGGGTCGAGATTGACAACCTGAGTCCACCGCTTGTGCTGCCCGAAACCAAGCACGCCTTTGTGGTGCGGCGTCTGGCCGATCAGGCGCCTTGGATCATTGGCCGTGCCGGCATGCATTACCGGGATCTGGTGCCAAGCCGTCTGGGAGGCGCCATGATTGCCAGCCATATCCGCATACCCGATGGCGGGCCGGTGCCGGACATGGTGCATTTTCACAAGGTTGGATTTCAACTGATCTTTTGCATCAAGGGCTGGGTCGATGTGGTCTATGAAGATCAGGGCGGCCCGATCCGCCTGCAGGCGGGCGATTGCTTTATCCAGCCCCCCGAAATCCGCCATCGGGTGCTTGAAGCATCGGACGGGATCGAGGTGATCGAAATCGGCGTGCCGGCAGACCACGTGACCGAGATCGACCACGACATGCCCTTGCCGACGCCGCATCTGCGCCCGGACCGCGAATGGCAGGGACAACGCTTTGTGTTCAACAAGGGGCAGGAAGGCGTGTTCCGACCCTTCCGTCTGCCGGGTTTCCTTGCGCGGGACACAACCATCCACGACAACACCAAGGGCGTGGCCAGCGTTATGGTGCTGCGCCCGGATGGTTCCCCCACGCCCTGGACCCGACATTCGGGCGACATCCTTTTCACCTTTGTGTTGTCTGGGGAAATGACGCTTGAAGGGGAAGGCAAAGATCCGTTCCGTCTGTCGCCGGGGGATGCCTTTGTCATACCCCCCGGCATGGCCACACGATATGCTGATCCGTCGTCAGATCTGGAATTGCTGGAAGTGTCGTTGCCGGGCAATCCGGCCACGGTGATCCTCTGACCCTTGCGCTTTGGGCGGCCAAGCCCCAGACTCGCGTACAAAATGGTAAACAGATCCGAGGCTGACATGTCCCTTCTGCAAGCTGCCACCGATGTCCGGCTGCGCGCCTATGCGCCCTATTCGCGGTTCAAGGTCGGTGCGGCTTTGCGCTCGACCACGGGTGCCATCTACGTCGGCTGCAATGTCGAAAACGTGGCCTATCCCGAAGGCACCTGTGCCGAGGCAGGTGCGATTGCGGCAATGATCGCAGGCGGGGACAGCCGGATTGACGAAGTCGTCGTGATCGCCGACAGCCCCGATCCGGTGCCGCCCTGCGGCGGGTGCCGTCAGAAGATCGCCGAATTTGCCGATGCGGGCGTCGTAGTGACGCTGTGCACCACTGATGGAAAACGGCGCAGCCTGACCGTGGGCGACCTTTTGCCCGGTGTGTTCACGGCGGCCCACATGGACCGCGCCTGATGGACGCTCGCGGCATCATCGCCCAGGTCCGTGATGGAACCACACCTTCGGCGGATGCGTTATCTTGGTTTGCGCAAGGTTTGGCCTCTGGCGCGGTAACCGACGCGCAGGCAGGAGCCTTTGCCATGGCTGTGCTGCTGCGGGGGCTGTCGGATGAGGGCCGTGTCGCCTTGACCCGTGCCATGCGGGATTCCGGCACGGTTCTGTCTTGGGACCTGCCCGGTCCGGTGTTGGACAAACATTCAACCGGAGGGATCGGCGATTGCGTGTCGCTGCTGCTTGCCCCGGCCTTGGCCGCCTGTGGCGCGTATGTTCCGATGATCTCGGGGCGGGGGTTAGGGCATACCGGCGGCACCTTGGACAAGATGGAGGCGATCCCCGGTTTTCGCACCGGATTGTCGGAAGATCAGTTGCGGGCGCAGATCGGCAGTGTCCATTGTGCCATCGTTGCGGCAAGTGCGAACCTCGCCCCTGCGGACAAACGGTTGTATGCCATCCGTGATATCAGCGGCACGGTGGAAAGCATCGACCTGATCACCGCATCCATCCTGTCGAAAAAACTGGCGGCGGGACTTGAAGGCTTGGTTCTGGATGTAAAGTGCGGCTCGGGCGCGTTCATGAAGACGCTGGAGCGGGCCGAAGCCCTGGCCCGCGCCCTTGTCAGCACAGCACAAGGCGCAGGCTGCATGACAACCGCCCTGATCACCGATATGTCGCAGCCATTGGCCACCGCTGCCGGTAACGCGCTTGAAGTGATCGAGGTGATGGAGACGTTGACCGGCACGTCGGTCAACACGGTGCTGTGGGATCTGACGGCGGCCTTGGGGGGCGAGGTGCTGGCTTTGGGCGGTCTGGCTGCCGATGCCGAAGATGGTGCCGGCCGGATCGAGATGGCGCTGGAATCGGGCGCTGCTGCCGAAGTGTTCGGGCGCATGGTGGCCGCGCAGGGCGGCCCGGCGGATTTTGTTGACCGGTGGTCTGATCGTTTGCCTGCTGCCCCTGTCGTGCGCGAAATCCCGTCACTGGACGATGGTTTCATCGCTCGAATAAACGCCGAGGCTCTGGGCAATGTGGTTGTCCATCTGGGAGGCGGTCGTCTGCGCGAAGGCGATCGGATCCACCCGGCTGTGGGATTGTCGGACCTGATCGGACTGGGGGAAGAGATTGGTGCTGGCGTGCCGTTGGGCATGGTCCATGCGGCAACAGAAGACGCGGCCATAGCGGCGGTCCGTGCAGTGCAGGCTGCATATACCGTTGCAACCTCGACGCCGGACGAATTGCCGCTGGTGCTCAAGCGGATTACTTGAAGGACTTTATAATGGCACGCGCGTTTCTGATCGTGATGGATTCTGTGGGCTGTGGCGGTGCCCCGGATGCGGCCGAATTTGGTGATGCGGGGGCGAATACGCTGGCGCATATCGCACAGGCCTGTGCGTCTGGCCATGCAGATGAAGGGCGCAGTGGTCCTTTGCGTATGCCCAATCTGGATGCCTTGGGGTTGGGGGCCGCAATCCGTCTTGCCTCGGACGTTGATGCGCCGGGGTTGGGGGCAGCGCCGCAAGGGCTTTGGGGGGCTGCCACCGAAATATCCAGCGGCAAGGATACGCCGTCTGGCCATTGGGAACTGGCCGGAGTGCCCGTGCCATGGGACTGGACCTATTTTCCCACAACCATCCCTGCGTTTCCATCAGAACTGGTGGCCGAGGTTTGCCGTCTTGCGGGCACGGACGGGATCCTGGGCAATTGCCACGCCTCGGGCGTGCCGATCATTGCCGAACATTGCGCCGAGCATCTGCGCAGCGGCTGGCCGATCTGCTACACCAGTGCAGACTCCGTGTTCCAGATCGCCGCTCATGAAGAGTCGTTCGGCCTGAACCGTCTGATCAAGCTGTGTTCGGATCTTGCACCCACGCTGCATGCCATGAAGGTGGGGCGGGTGATCGCGCGCCCGTTCACCGGGGCCTGTGGCGACTTCAGGCGCACGCCCAACCGCCGCGATTTTGCCATCGCGCCGCCGTCGCCAACGCTTTTGGAATGGGTGGCAGGGCAGGGTCGCGTGACCCATGCCATCGGCAAGATCGGCGACATCTTTTCCATGCGTGGCATCGGGCACCTGCACAAAGGAAAATCTGATGCCGACCTTTTCGAACATCTTGTCCGCTTGGGTGCCAACGCAGAGCCGGGATCTTTGACCTTTGCCAACTTCGTGGAGTTTGACAGCCTCTACGGCCATCCGCGCGATGTGGCAGGATACGCCCGTGCGCTGGAATGGTTCGACGCCGGTGTTCCGCGATTTCTGGCACAACTGGAGCCGGATGATCTGGCGATTTTCACGGCCGATCACGGCAATGATCCAACCTTTCGCGGAACCGAGCACACCCGCGAACGGGTGCCGGTGATCGGCTTTGGCGTGGGGCAAAAGGCAATCGGGCTGCGGTCGTTCGCAGATGTCGGAGCCAGTCTTGCAGCGCACCTTGGCATCCCGTCTTCTGGCCCCGGAGGCTCGTTTCTGTGACACCCAAGGTTGAACTGCATCTGCACCTTGAAGGTGCCGCGCCGCCCGCGTTCATCCGGGGGCTGGCCAAAGAAAAGCGGCTTGATATAGCGGGAATATTCGATGCGCAAGGCAACTACAGCTACAAGGATTTCTGGGATTTCCTGAAGGTGTATGAAGCGGCCACCAGCGCTCTGCAAACGCCCGAGGATTATGCCCGTTTGACCTTTGCCGTGCTGGAGGAAAGTGCCGCAAGCGGGGTGGTCTATTCGGAAACGTTTCTGAGCCCCGATTTTTGCGGCGGTCGCGATGTGGGGGCGTGGCGCGAATATCTGCACGCCATGCGCGAAGCGGCGTTTCAGGCCGAACGGACGATGGGCATCACCCTGCGTGGCATCATCACCTGCATCCGTCACTTCGGCCCCGAAAAGGCACGCGAAACCGCCCGTTGTGCTGCGGAAACGGCGGGCGACTGGATTGTCGGCTTCGGCATCGCTGGGGATGAAAAGATCTTGGCACCCAAGGATTTCCAATGGTCCTTCGATTGTGCCCGCGAGGCCGGTTTGCGGTTGACGGCGCATGCCGGTGAATGGGGTGGCCCGCAATCGGTGCGTGAAGCAATCAACGACCTTGGGGTTGAACGCATCGGGCATGGCGTGCGCGCCATCGAAGACCTTGCGCTGGTGGACGAGTTGGCCGAGCGCGGTATCGTGTTGGAGGTATGTCCGGGGTCGAACGTGGCGCTTGGCCTCTACCCGGACCTGCGAAGCCATCCCATCGGGCAGTTGTATGACCGCGGGGTGAAAGTCACTGTCAGCACGGATGACCCGCCGTTCTTTCATACCACGATGACCCGCGAGTTTGATATGCTGCACGCTGCTTTCGATTGGGACGATGGTGTTTTTGCCACCCTGAACCGTACCGCGCTTGACGCCGCTTTCTGCGATGCCGATACCAAGACGCGCATCGCCAAGATTCTGGAGCCCTGACCATGCTGGACCATCTGACCGTCGTTTCCCATCCGTTGGTCCAGCACAAGCTGACCCTGATGCGCGAGAAAGATACCTCGACTGCATCGTTCCGCCAGCTTCTGCGCGAGATTTCCCTGCTGCTGGCCTATGAGGTCACGCGCGAATTGCCAATGACGACCAAGCGTATTGAAACGCCGTTGCAGGAAATGGATGCCCCGGTGATCGAGGGCAAAAAACTGGCCCTGATTTCGATCCTGCGGGCAGGCAACGGCTTGCTGGACGGTATCCTTGAACTGATCCCCGCCGCGCGTGTGGGATTTGTAGGATTGTACCGGGATCCGGAAACGCTGCAACCGGTGCAATATTACTTCAAGGTGCCGACGCAACTGGAAGATCGCGTCTGTATCGTGGTGGACCCGATGCTGGCCACCGGCAATTCCTCGGCTGCGGCCGTGCAGTTGTTGAAGGAGAATGGTGCGAAGAACATCCGTTTTCTGTGTTTGCTGGCGGCACCCGAAGGGATAAAGCGGATGCAAGAGGCGCATCCCGATGTGCCGATCGTCACAGCTTCGGTCGATAGCCACTTGAATGATCACGGTTATATCGTGCCGGGCCTAGGGGATGCGGGCGACCGGATGTTTGGCACAGAATAGAGGGCCAAGCCCTTTACTCGGAAACAATATTATTCCACTATCCCAACAAGCTACTTGGGGGTAGTCATGCTTTTGAAAATGGTTCCGGCCGCCGTTTTGGTGGTCTTTGCAAGCTTTGGGGTTGCGGCAGCACAGTCGGCCAGCGATTTCAGCGGTCCGCGTGAATTGCCGCCGTCATCCTTCACCGGACAGCAGTATGTTGACAGCCGGGGCTGTGTGTTCCTGCGTGCTGGAATTGGCGGTCGCACCAACTGGGTGCCACGCGTCAACCGCAACCGATCACAATTATGCGGGTATCCGCCCACTTTTGGCAACAATCAAGTCGCCATCATCGAGCCGGAGGCCAAGCCTGCCCCCGTGGCGCGGGTGGCTCCAACGCCGGCACCTGCCTCGGCACGGGCGGGCCGAAAACCGATAGACACCGTTGCAAGCACGACAACCCCGCCACGCATCCGTACCGCACCGGCACAGCGCAAGATTGCGGTCGCGACCTATACACCGGCACCTGTGGTGTTCCCCGCCGCGCGTGTTGAAACGCAAAAGCCCAAAACCGAACCAGTCAGGCGGCAAGTGGCAGAGCGGGTGCCGACAGCCGGTCAGGGAAAGGGCAAGATCGGATGTTACGCCGATGCCCCGGTGGCCGAACGGTTCCGCCTGCGCGACGGAGGCAGCGTTGTGCTTTGCACCCGAGGCGATGGGGATATCGCCAATGCAAAGCCGCCTCGACTTCTGGCTGGCGCGGCCGCGGTGGCCGCGTCTGGTTATCTGGAAGGCCCGGATCCGGCTGCACGTGTCGCGGTCGCCCCCAAACCGCGTTTGGCCGTGTCGTCGCAGGATCTTCAGAAACTGCCAAAGGGCTACAAATACGCCTTTGAAGATGATCGCCTGAACCCCAACCGGGGGAAGGGGACGCGCCAAGGCTGGGAAGATCAAGATCAAGTCTGGACCCGCGATGTTCCGGCACGTTTGGTCGCGGAAGTGTCGACCCCCAAGGGCAAGACAGTGGCGGTGCGACGGCTATCCGCTTCAACCAAGTCCGAGGCGGTAATGAGACCAGCCGTCACAGCGACCGGCAGCAACTTTGTGCAGGTCGGGACCTTTGGGCAACCGGCCAACGCGGATGGGGCGTCGGTGCGGCTGTCGCGATTGGGATTGCCGGTTGCTCGGTCAAAGGTTGTCCGGAATGGCGCGGCGATGCAGATCGTGCTGGCTGGCCCGTTCGGATCGCGGGCCGCAGCTCAGGCGGCATTGTCGAAAGCGCGCTCTGCCGGTTTTGATGATGCTTTCATCCGTTGATGCCCGTCCAAGGCTGACAAAGCGACCCTGACCAACAGCTTGGGGCGCATCATTTGGTTGCGCAAATATCCTGTAGGCTCACCCAATCTCCATCCGGCATCAAAGGCTGTGGCACCAGACCCAGCAGTGGGTCGGCCTCGATCAAGCCAATGGTGGCTTCGCCCGAGCGGTCCATCGCATAGGCATAGGGTGTGCTGGGCACGCCTGCGGACTTGAAACGGGCAAGCACAATCTCGTCTGGGATGGTGATCCCTTTGTTCTGCACCACCACCTCACCATAGCCTGCCAAGGCCCCTTCGGGCAGAGTGCCAGTGGTAAGCAGCCGAAATGTGGCTGTCAGACCGGCATGTTCCAGAACCGGGAGGATCGGGTCACGGGTTTCGGCACGCAGCCGTTCCATCAGGGCAAGGCCCGCGAGAACTTCTGGTCCCGCCTGATCTTCAATCATCTGACGCCCGATCAGGATGGTGCCTCCGGGTAAGTTAGCAGATTTGGCAACCCCTTCGCGCAGGATCAGGATTTGCGCGCGGTGCGGCCCGAAAAGCTTGTCGCCCAACGCCGTCAGCGCAAAACTGCCCAACGGGCTGGCGCAAGCCGAACCGGTCAGGCGCTGCACATCCGCGAGGGCCGCCTGACCAATCGCAGCCCGTGTCGCGGCTGGCAGCACCGAGGCGGTATGCCGGATCAGCGCGTCAGGTAGCCAAAACGCCCCGAGGCCCAGCACCAGAACCGTCCCGGACCCCAACAGAAAGCCGCGCAGGCTTCCTGGTTTGGCGCGTTGACCGGCCACCGCACTGCGCACGGTTTCCAAAGCGGCAATCATGTCGCCGTCATCCAGTTCAAGCGTCTCGGTGGCATCGTCGCCGGGGGCAAACAGGGCTGGAATCTCGCCGGGGTTCAGCCGTTCTATCGCTGGCAGAGACCAATGGCTGAGGGCGGATTCACTGCGCGGATCCGACAGGACAAGCGTCGCCTCGCGAAAGGCGACGACAACCTCGCGGCGTTGAGCGGTTGGCGTATCGCGCCACAGCCCCGGGCTTTCCAGCCGCGCATATTTCTTGAGCGCCGTCATGGCGCGAGGTGCCTTGCCTGTCATCACATTCACGATAACGGAACGCCTTGTCGGCCACAATCACCCCTTCTGTCAGATCAGCTTGGCCACGGCGCGCAGTTCGAATTTCTGGATCTTTCCGGTGCTGGTTTTGGGCAGTTCGGAAAAAACCACATGCTTGGGCGTCTTGAACCCGGCCAATTGGCTGCGGCAATGGGCGATCAACTCGGCAGCCGTGCAGACGTGACCTTCTTTCAACTCGACAAAGGCGCAGGGCACTTCGCCCCATGTGTTATCCGGACGGGCCACTACGGCGCAAAGTGATACGGCGGGGTGTTTCATCAGCACGCCTTCCACCTCGACCGAACTGACATTTTCACCACCCGAAATGATGATGTCCTTGGCGCGATCGGTGATCTTGAGGTAACCATCAGAATGCTGAAAGGCGATGTCGCCGGACCGGAACCATCCCCCCTTGAAGGCGTCATGCGTCGCTTCGGGGTTTTTGTAGTAGCCTTTCATCACCAGATTGCCCCGCAGCGCAATTTCGCCCAGATGCTGGCCATCGCAGGGCACCGGGGCCAGATCGGTGCCATGAACTTCGGCGCCGTCCAACATGGCCATCTGCACGCCTTGCCGTGATTTCAAATCGGCGCGTTCGTCGCCCGTCGCTTTGTCCCAGTCCGGCTTCCACAGACATTCGGTGGACGGGCCGTAGGTTTCCGTCAGGCCATACACCTGCGTCACGTTGAACCCGAGCGGTTCAAATGCCGCCAACGTAGCGGCAGGAGGCGGCGCCCCGGCAGTGAACACCTCGACCACATGCGAAAAGCTTCTCCTGTCGCTGTCCTTTGCATTGATCACGGTATTCAGAACGATAGGCGCCCCGCCGAAATGGGTCACGCCTTCATCTGCAATTGCGTCGTAAATGGCCTTGGCGGTGACATCGCGGCAGCAGACCAGAGTGCCGCCCATCATCGGCATCATCCATGTGTGACACCAGCCGTTGCAATGGAAAAGCGGCACAATCGTCAGATACACCGGGAAAACCTGCATCCGCCAAGCAATCACGTTGGCGGTGGTGGCGAGGTACGCACCGCGATGGTGATAGACCACGCCCTTTGGCCGCCCGGTGGTACCGGATGTGTAGTTGAGCGCGATGCTTTCCCATTCGTCTTCGGGCAGGGTCCATGCGAAATCCGGATCACCCTGATCCAGCAAGGCTTCATAGGTCAGATAGTGGCCCGAGGCAGTAAAGCCTTCGTCCACCACCTCGATGATCTGCGGGGCGGGGCCGTCCATGCGGCGGATGGACTCTTCGGCCAAGGGCAGGAAGGCGGTATCGCAGAGCACGATCTTTGCACCGGCATGGCCAAAGATATAGGCGACCGTGTCGGCATCCAGCCGTGTGTTGATGGTGTTGAGAACCGCACCGCAAGCCGGCACACCAAAGTGGGCCTCGGCCTGCGGCGGGATGTTTGGCAACAGGGTCGCCACCACATCCCCCGGCGCAATCCCGCGATGTTGCAGGCCGCTGGCAAGGCGACTGACACGACGCGCATAGTCCGCATAGCTCAGCCGCGTGGATTTCCACACCACAGCCGTGCGGTCGGCAAAGATGATGGCAGCGCGTCTGAGGTGCGACAGCGGTGTCAGCGGCACGAAATTCGCTGGTGTCTTTTCCAACCCGGTTTCATCGGCAAGCCAGCCCATATATTCCTCCACCCTGTCGCTTTTCGACGCGCAAGACGCAGCTTAGCAGGCTTCAACGGTGGGAAAAGAAGGAAAGCGCCATGGCCACGGGCACACAAGACCGCACCCTTGCCGCATCAGCGCTGATCTGCGTCTATGCAACGCTGATTGCCTTTACCGACAACTATGTGCGTGTGATCGCCGCCGACCACGGGCTTTGGCAGTTTCACCTGACCCGGACCGTGATGGCCTTGGTGCTTCTGGGCCTGGCGGCGCGCGTCATCGGCCTGCGACTTCGCCCCGTGAATACAGGCGCAGTGGTGGCGCGCAGCGTCATTCACGGTACGGCGATGGTGATTTATTTCGGTGCCCTTGCCTTTTTGCCAGTGGCTATCGTCGCTGCAGGGCTGTTCACCGCCCCGATTTTCGTGCTTCTGATCTCGCGCTTTGCCTATGGCCATGCGATCGGGCCAGTGCGGGTTCTCGCAGTTGCCATTGGCTTCGTCGGTGTCATTCTTGTTCTGGGCCCCGAAGCGTTTTCGGGGGCGTCTATGGCGGCCGTCCTGCCCGTTCTTGCCGGCGCGTTCTATGCGCTAGGCAATGTGGCAACCCGCGAATGGTGCCCACAAGAAAGTGCAGAAACTTTGCTTGCGGGCTTCTTTGCTGCGCTGGGGGTCTTTGGGGTGTTGGGCATCATCGTTTTGACGGCCTTCCCGCTGTTCGCCCCTTCTGGTCCGGACGGTTTTCTGTTGCGGGGTTGGGTTGCGCCCAATGGGCCCTTCCTGTTCTGGACCTTTGTGCAGGCTGCCGGGTCGCTGCTGGGGGTCGGGATGATGATCCGCGCCTATCAGATTACCGATGCGGGCCGGGCATCGGTGATCGAATACGTCATTCTTCCGGCCTCGGCCTTCTGGTCTTGGGCCTTGTGGGGCGAGCTGTTGGAACCGATGGCCATCGCTGGAATGGTGCTGATCATTGCCGCAGGCAGCCTGATCGCGCTTCGGGCCAAGGTGCAGGAGAGCAGTCCGGCCTAATCGCAAACCGCCTCGCGCCAATGGCGGCGGCACAGGCTGACGTAGGTTTCATTACCGCCAATCACCACTTGGGCACCATCGCGAAGGGCGCTGCCGTCATCGCCTTTGCGGACCACCATGGTTGCCTTTTTCCCGCAATGGCAGATCGTCCGCACCTCGCGCATTTCGTCCGCCCACGCAAGCAGAGCCGCTGAGCCGGGGAAAAGATTTCCTTGGAAATCAACGCGCAGGCCATAGCACATGACCGGTACGCCCAGATCATCCACCGCCCGCGCGAGTTGCCATACTTGATCCTTTGACAGAAATTGGGCTTCATCGATGAAGATGCAGGCCAAAGGACGAAGATCCAGACGCGTCTTGATCTTGGCGAACATGTCCTCATCCGGGGCAAAGGTATCGGCGGCCTCACCTATGCCGATCCGGCTGGCTATGCGCCCATCGCCCGATCGGTTGTCGAACTGCGCCGTGATCAGATAGGTGTCCATCCCGCGCTCGCGGTAGTTGTGCGCGGCCTGCAACAGCAAGGTCGATTTGCCGGCATTCATGGTGGAGTAGTTGAAATACAATTTTGCCATCTCGGCTGCCTATCCGATTTCGGCGGCTGGCTGCAAGCGCATGCCTGCACGGGATTCAGGCGCATCAATCGCAATGGTTGAAAATCGGGAGGGGGCCGCGGCTGGCCGTCATTTTCACATACGCACCGGTTTGCCCGGACCTGACACACTATGACGGGCCCGCCGCACGGCCTTGCGACCGCCCCTTGCGGGACTGATGCACGGCGGACCCCCACCCAAGCCAATGCTGGGGACATCGGCCACTCACTACTATTCCGGAAAACCCCCGGAATGCTTTTATCTATGACAATCCCTTGCCTTATCATTAATGGGAAAAGATGTAGGGATTTCCCCGCAGAGCGGGTGGCAGGGAGTATGTGTATGTCGGTTGAGTCCTATCTGAAGAAGCACACCGAAGCCTTGGTCAAGGATGTCGGAATCGAGTCCGCTTGCCAGTTGACCGGCAAGTCCAAGGCGACGTTGGGGCGGTACTATTCAGATTCCGATGAACATGATGATCGGTTCATGCCGATCGATGTGGTGGCGCAGCTGGAGGCGGCGTCACGCTTTCCGCATGTGACCTCGGCCTTGGCTGATCTTCGGGGTATCACGCTGTCTTACGACGCTGAAAAGCGCAATGCGACATCCAAGGGGGTCAATCAGGATGTTGTGGCGCTCGCGCAGCGCTTTGCCATGTTGATGAGCGAGTATAACACCGCCATTGGCGACGGTGTGATCACGGTCAACGAAGCAAAGCGGATGCTGCGCGAAACGCTTGCGATCCAGCAGGTTCTTCTGGAAATGAAGCTGAACCTGGAAGACGAGGTCAGCTAGGACGTCGCTGTCCCTTTGGTTTGCCACCTTCTGCGCGACGTGGGGCATTGCCGCCGCCCATGGGTTTGGCCGCCGCTTGCGGTTTTGCCGCGGGGCGTCCCATCGGTTTGCCACCTTGCGGACGGCCCCCTTGCGGGCGGGCCGGACGTTGGCCACGGTTCTGGCCGGGCTTGGGGCTTGCGGCCACAATGTCGGCGGCCCAAGGTGCGCCCCCCAGAATCGGCAGCGGCTTTTTCAGCAGCTTTTCAATCGCTTGCAATTCACTCATCTCGGCGGGCGCGCAGAAGCTGACCGACGTGCCCTCGGCCCCGGCACGCGCGGTGCGGCCGATCCGGTGGACATAGTTTTCCGGCACATTCGGCATGTCGAAGTTATAGACATGGCGCACGGTCGGAATGTCGATTCCGCGTGCCGCAACATCTGTCGCCACCAGCACATCCAACTCGCCATTGCGGAACTCGGTCAGCGTTCGGTCCCGCTGAGACTGCGATTTATTGCCGTGGATCGAGCCTGCCTTGAAGCCCCAGCCCGCCAGCAGTTTCATCAGCTTTTCTGAACCGTGCTTGGTGCGGCCAAAGACCAGCGCCTGTTCGGTCGGGTGTTTCTTGAGGTAATCCTCAAGCACGCGGGCCTTGTCGCCGTTGGGCAGGAAGTGCACGCCTTGGGTCACCTTGTCGGCGGTCTTGCCCGCCGTAGTGACCTGCACCCGGACCGGGTCGCGCAGGTAAGTGTCTGCGATTTCAGAGATATCCTTGGGCATGGTCGCGCTGAACAGCATGGTTTGGCGCTTCAGCGGGATGTGCTTGGCGATTTTGCGCAAGCTGTGGATGAAGCCCATGTCGAGCATGTGGTCAGCCTCGTCCAGCACCAGATAGCCGCACTGGTCCAGCTTCACGTCGCCGCGTTCCAAAAGGTCGATCAGGCGGCCGGGGGTGGCGACCAGCACATCGGTGCCTTTCAGCAGCGACTGCGATTGACGGAACAGCGATGCGCCGCCGACGACCATGGTCACCTTTACGGGGGTGCCTTTGGTGAAGACTTCAAGGTTGTCCTTGATCTGCAACGTCAACTCGCGCGTCGGCGCCAGGATCAGGGCGCGCACGTTTTTCGGGCCCGGCGGATGGCCGATATCGAGCAGGCGGTGCAAAAGCGGCAGGCCAAAGGCGGCCGTCTTGCCGGTGCCGGTCTGTGCCAGACCCATCAGGTCGCGGCCCGCCATGATATGGGGGATCGCCTGCGCCTGAATGGGCGTCGGGGTCTGGAGGTTGGTTTTCTCAAGCGCCTTGAGAAGCTTCGGGCTAAGCCCGAGGTCGGCAAAAGTGGTCATTGGGGTCGTTCCATCAAACTAGAGCAGGCGGCCCTCGCCCCCCGAGGTTTCGGAGGACCGTGCGCGCCGTCGGCGCCCCTGCGTGATGGTGGGAACCTTTATCCGGGCCTTTCGGTGCTCACGCGGCACGGGCTTCGGATGGATGGGAGATGAGGGTTTTCGGGGGATATGTCAAGGGGGGAGGGGGTGCCCGCTGTATTACAGGGGTGTGGACTAATGGGTTATGAAGGTTTGGGGGGAGAGCGATCTATCCCTTACCGTCTTCCTTTGGCCCGGAACCAAGGCGCGCAGCGCCGCCGGGCCGCGCCCCACCGCACGACAGGCGATTGTCCTTCACAATCGCCGAGAGTGGACCTCCCCCCGGGAGGGCGCGTTGCAACGGTTGCGCCTAGAACTTGTGGGGATGTGGGCTGAGAGATAAAGTGCCTAGAACTTGCGTTGGCGCGTCATCCCGAGGTCGGGCGCGGCCCTGTGGAGCATTGGCCTGAATGTGCTGAGAATTCCATTTTTTAGTTTACAGCTCCACCTTTGCCGTTACCTTATCCTTCAGAAATCACATGCTGAATGCGAATCTTAAAAAGGATTTATGAATAATGGTAGTGCGTCGCTCCATGCTTGCTTGTGCCATAACTCCCCTATTAATTTCTGCGTGTGTGTCTACCTCGGCGACGCAGCTTTCAAGAAACCAAGTTATGATTTCCACTAGTGCGGCGCCAGTTTGCGGAGTTGCGGGTGCGCAGCAAGTAGCGTCGAAAATGGCCGCTGTTGAGACAATTCGGCGAGGCTATGAGCGCTTTATAATTCAAGGGATGCAGGCTCAGAACAATGTGCGAACGTCTCAGAGGCCGCCCACTGGTTCTTTTACTACTGGCAGTTTCAATTCCTATGGAAACTCGACCTATGGAATGACAAACACCACTTACACTGGAGGCGGCGTAATGATTTCAGGTTCGAATGACGCAAGCCTAGTTGTAACGATGTTGAACAGAGGGGACCCAGGGTATCAAAATGGAGTCGATGCAAAGAGCGTTTTGGGCGCGGATTGGCAAAGCTTACTAGAGAAGGGGATTAAAACCTGCGGGTAATTTACTCAGTCCGAATTGAATTCTGGGATGAGTGGGCGTGGCTCAAAGCCCGCACTACGTAGGGAATACTGTGAATCAGGGCGACGCGGTGGGTGTCGCGGCCGTCGTTGATGGCTTGCGCCTTCGCTGGTCTTCTGTGCGTAGGGCGGGGCTCACCCGGCCATTGCGTCGGAAGGCGGGGCGAACCCCGCCCTACAACCGGACTCACCCCTGCAACGTCCGTACCCCATACCCCTCACCCCGGGCCTTCATCGCCGCAACCGCTGCGATACTCGCCGCTGCCGTCGTGAAATACGGGATCTTGTCCATCAGGGCGACGCGTCGGATGTCGCGGCTGTCGTTGATGGCTTGGGTGCCTTCGGTGGTGTTCAGAACCAGCGCGATGTCGTTGTTTTTCAGGCGGTCCACGATGTTTGGGCGGCCTTCATAGACTTTGGCGACGGGGGTGGTGGTGACGCCGTTGGCGGCCAGCCAGGTGGCGGTGCCTTTGGTGGCGACCACTTCGAACCCCATTGAGACGAGGTCGCGGGCGGCGCTGGCAAGCGCCTCGGTCTTGTCCATGTCCTTGACCGACAGGAAGACGCGGCCGGATTCCGGCAGGATGGTGCCTGCGCCCATTTGCGCCTTGAGGAAAGCCAGCGCAAAGGTGCGGTCCCAGCCCATCACCTCACCGGTGGAGCGCATTTCCGGGCCAAGCATCGGATCAACGCCGGGGAAGCGGGCGAAGGGGAGCACCGCCTCTTTGACGCTGAACCATGGGGTGATCGGGTCGGCCAATGTGAACGGGTCGGCCAATGGCAAGGGCGTGTCGGGACCGACGCCGGCGGGGTAGGGCGCGCGCAGCGGGAAGTTCGACATCGGCTCACCAGCCATCAGGCGGGCAGCGATGGCGGCGATGGCGCTGTCGGTGGCCTTGGCGACGAAGGGCACGGTGCGACTGGCGCGGGGGTTCACCTCCAGCACGTAGATGGTGCCGTCCTTGATCGCGAATTGCACGTTCATCAGGCCCACCACGTTCAGGGCGCGGGCCATTGCGATGGTTTGCGTTTTCAACTCGGCAATGGTGTCGGCGGAGAGGGAGTGCGGCGGCAGGCAGCAGGCGGAATCGCCGGAATGCACGCCCGCCTCTTCGATGTGCTCCATAATGCCTGCGACATGGACATTTTCACCATCGCTTAACGCATCGACGTCAACTTCGATGGCATTGGAGAGATACGAATCGAGGAGGACAGGATTGTTGCCGGAGACCTGCACCGCCTCGCGGATGTAGCGTTCCAGCTGGGCGTCGTCGCGGATGATTTCCATCGCGCGGCCGCCAAGGACGAAGGAAGGGCGGATGACGAGGGGGTAGCCAACCTTTTGCGCCACAGCGAAGGCTTCGTCGCGCGACCGGGCGGTGCCGTTGTTGGGTTGCTTGAGGTTGAGGGTGTTGAGCAGTTGCTGGAAGCGTTCACGGTCTTCGGCAAGGTCGATCGCGTCGGGGGTCGTGCCGAGGATCGGGATGCCTTCGTTTGCCAGCGCCTGGGCCAGTTTCAGCGGGGTCTGGCCGCCGAATTGCACGATCACGCCGTGCAGGGTGCCGTTGTCCTGCTCCACCCGCAGGATCTCCAGCACATGTTCCAGCGTGAGGGGTTCGAAATAGAGGCGGTCGGAGGTGTCGTAATCGGTGGAGACGGTTTCGGGGTTGCAGTTGACCATGATCGTCTCATAGCCCGCCGCAGTGAGGGCATAGCAGGCGTGGCAGCAGCAGTAGTCGAACTCGATGCCCTGGCCGATGCGGTTGGGGCCGCCGCCCAGGATGACGACCTTTTTGGCGGCGGAGGGGCGGGCTTCACATTCCACGTCGCCCATGACCGGGGATTCGTAGGTGGAATACATGTAAGGGGTTTGCGCCTCGAACTCGGCGGCGCAGGTGTCGATGCGTTTGAATACGGCGGTGACGCCAAGGCGGACGCGGGCGCGGCGGATCTGGGCTTCGTCGCGGCCGGTTAGGGTTGCGAGGCGGGCGTCGGTGAAGCCCATCATTTTCAGGCGGCGCAGGCCGGGGGCGTCGAGCGGCAGGCCGTCGCGGCGGACCTGAGCCTCGACGTCGATGATTTCTCGGATGCGGGCGAGGAACCACGGATCGAATGAGGTGATGGCATTTATCTGGTCGTTGGTGAACCCGTCGCGCATGGCTTGGGCAATGACGCGCAGGCGGTCGGGGGTTTGCAGGCTGAGCGCCTTGGAAATGGCGGCGCGGTCGGGACCGCCTGGGATCGCGATTTCGTCAAAGCCGGTGAGTCCGGTTTCCAGTGAGGCGAGGGCCTTTTGCATGGACTCGTGGATGGTACGGCCGATAGCCATGACCTCGCCCACCGATTTCATGGCTGTGGTAAGGTTGTTTTCCGATCCGGGGAATTTCTCGAAGGCGAAGCGGGGGATCTTGGTCACGACATAGTCGATGGAGGGCTCGAAGGAGGCCGGGGTGACCTTGGTGATGTCGTTGTCCAGCTCGTCCAGCGTGTAGCCGACGGCCAGTTTGGCGGCTATTTTCGCGATGGGAAAGCCAGTGGCCTTGGACGCGAGAGCCGAGGAGCGCGACACGCGGGGGTTCATCTCGATCACCACCATGCGGCCATCGGCGGGGTTGATCGCCCATTGCACGTTCGACCCGCCGGTTTCGACCCCGATCTCGCGCAGCACGGCGATGGAGCCGTTGCGCATGATCTGGTATTCCTTGTCGGTCAGCGTCAGCGCAGGGGCCACGGTGATGCTGTCGCCGGTGTGCACGCCCATCGGATCGACGTTTTCGATGGCGCAGACGATGATGGCGTTGTCGGCGGTGTCGCGCACCACCTCCATCTCGAATTCCTTCCAGCCCAGCAGGGATTCGTCCACCAGGATCTGCGCCATGGGCGAGGCTTCCAGCCCGCTCCGGCAGATCGCCTCGTAGTCGTCGCGGTTGTAGGCGACGCCGCCACCGGTGCCGCCAAGGGTGAAGGCGGGGCGGATGATGGCGGGCAGGCCAACGTAGTCGAGCGCAGCAATTGCCTCGGTCAGAGCGGCGTTGATGTCATACTTGCCCGAGGACAGCTTCGGGGCCGCAATGATGGTCGCCTTGGGGTTTTCCAGCCCGATCCGGTCCATCGCCTCGCGGAACAGCTTGCGATCTTCTGCCATTTCGATGGCCTCGCGCTTCGCACCGATCAGCTCAACGTTGAACTTTTCCAACACACCAAGGTCCGCAAGCGCAAGAGCGGTGTTCAGTCCCGTCTGGCCGCCCATGGTGGGCAGCAGCGCGTCGGGGCGTTCCTTTTCGATGATCTTCGCCACCACTTCGGGCGTGATCGGCTCGATATATGTGGCATCGGCCAGCCCCGGATCGGTCATGATTGTGGCGGGGTTGGAGTTCACCAGAATGACGCGGTAGCCTTCTTCGCGCAGCGCCTTGCAGGCCTGCGCGCCGGAATAGTCGAATTCGCAGGCCTGACCGATGACGATGGGGCCTGCACCGATGATCATGATGGATGTGATGTCGGTTCTTTTCGGCATATCGGTGGCCCCTGTCCATGGCGGATCCCGCGTCGCAGTGACACCGGGATCGCGGATTCGTGCAGTCTGCGCAAATTGACGGGGGTTTAGGGGGTTGCGCGACGGGGCGCAAGCCTTTGCGAAGAGGTCGCTTGCCGCCTGTTCCCATGCGGGTCCGCGTGCTAGATGCGTCGGGCAGGCGGTGGGCGGAATTCGGGCGATGATAGTCATTGAGCATGGGCCAAGCGGGCAGGCGGCTGCGTTTTCGCAACCGTCGCTGCAGTTCGTTGCACATCAGGCCGATGAGGTCGTGCCGTGCCTTGCCGCAGCCGAAACAGCGCGTGGACAGGGCGCGTGGATAGCCGGTTATGTCGCCTATGAGGCGGGCTATGCGTTGGAGCCCAGGTTGGGCCGGTATAAGCCAAAGGGAAGACGCGAACCGTTGGTGTGCCTCGCCGCCTTTGATGGCCCCAAGGACGCAAGCGCGGTTCTTGCTGCCGCGGCGGAGGCGGGCCGGGGGGTGCGGCTGGAGCCGTTGGAGCCCTGCATGTCGCGCGCCGACTATCGGGCCGCGTTCGAACAGGTGCAGCGGTATATCACCGCCGGGGATTGCTATCAGATCAACCTGACCTTCCCGATGGCCTCGCGGCTGTCGGGTGGTGCGGCGTTGGGCCTTTATGGTGCGCTTCGGGATGGCCAGCCGGTTGGCTTCGGGGCCTATGTCGATCTGGGACAGGGGCCGATTGTGGTATCGCGCAGCCCCGAACTGTTCTTTCGCGTGTCCGGGGGTATGATTGAAAGTCGCCCCATGAAGGGCACAGCGCCCCGGTCTGATGATCCGGTTGAGGACGCATGGCTGGCTGCGGAATTGCATGCCAGCGACAAGGCGCGGGCGGAAAACCTGATGATTGTCGATCTGTTGCGCAACGATATTTCCCGCATGTCTCAAGTGGGGTCGGTCAAGGTGCCAGAGCTGTTTGCGGTCGAAAGTTTTGCCACCGTGCATCAGATGAGCAGCCGCGTGCAGGGGAAATTGCTGGCGCAAGCGGGTTTGCCTGCGCTGATGGCCGCGCTGTTTCCATGCGGGTCGGTCACCGGAGCGCCGAAAATCCGCGCGATGGAGATTATCCACGAGATCGAGGCGGAGCCGCGTGGCGTCTATTGCGGGGCAATTGGCTGGGCCGCGCCGTCGGGCGATCAATGCTGGTCCGTGGCCATTCGCACCGCACGGGTTTGGCCGGATGGCGAGGTGCGGCTGAATGTCGGCGGTGGGGTGGTTTACGATTCCACCGAAGACGGGGAATGGGAGGAGGCGCTGTGGAAAGCGCGCTACGCCAGGCGGCTGGAGAGCCGGGGCTGAAACTGATTGAAACGATGCTGTGGGACGGTGCCGGTGTGCCGCGCTTGCCGCTGCATCTGGCCCGATTGCGGGACGGGGCGCAGGCTTTTGGTTGGGTGCTGCCGGATTTCTCGCCTTCGGGGCCTTCAGGCAGTCCGGCGCGGTTGCGTCTGACGCTGGATGCACATGGCTGCCTGACAGTTGAAACCGGGGCGTTGCCGCCTGCGCGGACGGTCTGGCGGCTGGGTCTGGCGACAGAGCGGCTGTCGTCCTCCGATCCATGGCTTACAGTGAAATCGACGCGGCGCGCGGTTTATGATCGGGCGCGGGCGACACTGGACGAAGAGCTGGATGAGCTGGTGTTCCAAAACGAGCACGGCGAGGTCTGCGACGGTACGATCACCACAGTCTTTTTTGATCGCGGCGCAGGCCTCAGAACGCCGCCTCTGCGCTGCGGCCTGTTGCCGGGTGTTTTGCGGGCCGAGGTCGGCTGCCCGGAAGAGGTGCTGTTGGCCGAAGATCTGCCAAAGGTCCGGCTGTGGGTTGGCAATGCGGTGCGTGGGATGTCAAAGGCGGTGTGGTGTGGCTGAGCAGGTGGACCGCGTCTGGGTCGGGCGGGAATGGGGCTGGCCATGAATCCGGCCCGACTGTTCGCACTGACCGCCCTTGCGATGGCGGCTTTTGCCGCCAATTCGGTTCTGAACCGGCTGGCGGTCGGTGGAGGGTGGATTGCGCCCTTGGATTTTTCTCTTGTGCGGGTGGTGGCCGGTGCCGCGATGCTTGTGTTGCTGATGCTGGTCAGGCGCGGCGCACTTTGGGCAGGCTGGCGTGGGCGCGGCGCCGGGGCCTTTGGGCTTGTGGTTTATCTGGTCGGGTTTTCGTTGGCCTATCAGGTGCTGGGGGCCGGCATTGGGGCGCTGATCCTGTTCGGATCGGTGCAGGTGACCATGTTTGCCGGAGCAATTGCATCGCGTGAGGTGATGCCACCACGACGTTGGCTGGGGGCGTCACTGGCCTTTGCCGGTCTGGTGCTGCTGGTGGCCCCGGGTGGGACCGACGTGGCCATGCAGGGCGCGGTTGCGATGGCTTTGGCGGGGATCGGTTGGGGGATCTATTCCTTGGCGGGCCGGGGGGCACAGGATGCGCTTGGCGCGACGGCTTGGAATTTCGTGCTGGCTATGCCCGTGTTGGTCGCGGTTGTCCTGATTGCCGAGCGGTCAGAGGTTGTGGCGCGACCTTGGGGTATATTGCTTGCGGTGCTGTCCGGTGCGGTGACATCGGGCCTTGGCTATGCGCTTTGGTATGCCGTGGTGCCGACCTTGGGGGCTGCGCGGGCGGCCGTCGCGCAGTTGACGGTTCCGATGCTGGCAGCTCTTGGCGGTGCGGTCTTGATCGGGGAAGGGATCGGATGGCGGTTCCTGCTGGCCTCGGCGCTGATTCTTGGCGGCGTGGGACTGGCCAGTTTTCAAAGTGGCTTGACGAGGCGGTGAAGGGTGTGGCCAGTGGCATCGTCGTGCCGGAAAAGACCGGTCCGGGAAAAACCATGACGTGCCCAGAACGCGGCACCACGCGGGTTGGCCTCCAGCACGGCAAGGTAGAGATCCGACGCCTTTGCCGCGCGGGCAAGATTTTCCAGATGAGCAAGAAAGGCCGATCCATGTCCGCGCGACCGCACACGCGGGGCAAGGATCATCAAGCCCAAATAGGCATCATCTGGTTTCGGAAACCCGAAGCACAATTCGGCCACACCCGACAGGCTGTCATCCAGATAAAGGCCAAGACGGTGCGACGCGGCAGGATCGCAACCGGGCGGAGAGCTGGCAAAGAGAGCGTCAGTTTCGTCCGCGCCGGGGGCGCGCCCTTTCCAAAGCAGATAGTAATCCTGCGCCTCGGCCAGCAAAGTCGTGATCTTGTCCCGGTCGGTCGCCAGATCAAGGGCGCGGATAAACTGCTGATGGGTCACGGGGCTGAAACAGGCGGCATGCGGTCCATCCAGTCAAAATCTCGGATCGAAATCACTCCCGAGGTTATGATCCCCGAAAGGATGCCCCAGACGATGATGGCGAACAGCGTGGTGATCTTGGCCTTGCGCCCCACCATCTCGTCGCGCGGGGCCCCTTTGGGTGTTCCGGGCACGACGGACCCGGCATCACCCTGTGTCGTCAGGCGCAAGGGTAGCACGATGAAGAACACCATGAACCAGACGACGGAAAACAGAACAAGGGCGGCGGTGATGGTCATACTTGTTCCAACTCGATCAGACAGCCGTTGAAGTCCTTGGGATGCAGGAAAAGCACTGGCTTGCCATGCGCCCCGATCTTCGGCTCGCCCGTGCCCAGAACCCGCGCACCGGCGGCTTTCAGGGTGTCACGCGCCGCAAGGATATCATCCACCTCATAGCAGATGTGATGGATGCCGCCTGCAGGGTTCTTGTCAAGAAAGCTCTGAATCGGAGAGTTTTGGCCCAAGGGATACAGAAGTTCGATCTTTGTGTTGGGCAGGTCGATGAAAACGACGGTTACGCCATGGTCGGGTTCGTCCTGCGGCGGGTGGACATTGGCGCCAAGGGGGCCTGCATATTGCGCAGCGGCGGCAGCAAGGTCGGGTACGGCGATGGCGACATGGTTCAGGCGGCCGATCATGGGCGTCTCCTTCATGCGGGTTGGCGCGGTTATGGGTGGCTGCGGCGGGCGAGACAAGGGGAAGAACTGCCGCAGGACAGTTTTTGGTGCCAGATTAACCGCCCGTTAGGGGGTTGTCGCGCTTGATCAGGGCCTGCCTCCTGCGTGAAGGATCCCCCCGATGCCTGCACCTGCCGATTCTGCCCCGATGTCCATGCCATCCTTTCTGCCTCGGGCAGTGGCCTTGCCCCTGGCCGGGCTGACGGTCCTGCTGGTCGAGGACAGCCGTTTTGCATCGGATGTGCTGCGCCTGATGTGCCAACGGTCGGGCGCGCGTCTGCGGCGAGCCGAAACCCTGGAACAGGCACGGGCGCATCTGCGCATCTACACCCCGCATGTGGCGATCATTGATCTGGGTTTGCCCGATGGCTGCGGCGATGTTTTGATCCGGGACCTGACCAGCATTCGTCCCGGTCCGGTTGTTTTGGGCCTGTCAGGGGATCCGGACGGGCGGCGCGTCGCGATGGAGGCGGGGGCAATGGGATTCTTTGAAAAGCCTTTCCGGGGCATGAAGGATTTTCAGCACGCCATTTTACAACATCTGCCGGGAGCGGGTATTGCGACCATTGCCGAAGGGACTCCTCTCGTCGGGGAAGCCGATCCACTGGCGCTGCATGATGATCTGGCGCATGCGGCCGATCTGCTGGCGATGGGGCCGGATTCGACCGCGCGGGGCTATCTGGCACAATTCGTGGCCGGTGTGGCGCGCAGTGCTGGTGATGACGATCTGGTCGATGCGGCCCAGGCTGCAGCACATACCGAAGACGCACTGCCCCGGTTGCAGCGTCTGGTGAAGCGACGGTTGAGCGATGGTGCTGCGTTCTGACCGCATGTCGGTCAACGTGCGCGGTCAACGTGCGCGGTCAGAGTCCGGGGTCAGAGGCTGTGCGAACAAGCCCGGTCAGATCAGACAGGCGTTCGCGCTGCTTCCCATTGGCATCGAAATTGGCCCCTGAAAGCCAGAGCTTGAACGCTTCGCTCAGCGCCGACCATTCGCTGTCGATGACCGAGAACCACGCTGAATCCCGATTGCGGCCCTTGATCACCAAATGGTTGCGGAAAATCCCTTCAAAGGAAAACCCAAGCCGCTGGGCTGCCCGCCGCGAGGGCATGTTCAACGCATTGCACTTCCACTCGTAGCGGCGGTATCCGGCGCGAAAGGCCCAGTCCATCATCAAGAACATGGCTTCGGTCGCCGCAGGGGTGCGTTGCAGGGCGGGCGACAGGCAGATGTGCCCGACCTCGATGCTTCCCGCTTCGGGTGAGATCCGCAGATAGGCTGCAACGCCAAGCGCATGGCCAGTTGCGGGATCACATAGGGCAAAGAATACGGTATCCTTGCGGCCACGCTGCTCTTTGACCCAGCGGTGATAGGCCGTGGCCGAGGCAAACGGACCGTAAGCCATGTAGTCCCAAAGTGGATCATGCCCGGAAAAGGCAGCAAACAGGTCGGCGGCGTGTAGATCAGCCTCAAGCGGTTCAAGCCGGATGTATGATCCAGAAAGGCTGATGCCAAAAGGCAGCGGCGGTGGGGTCCAGCCTTCGATACGCCGTCCCAACTGTGCCGTTTCGTGCATCATTTTGCCTATCGCCCTGTGCTGCCCCCTGTGTATGTCTTGCTGACGCGGGGGCGCGCAATGGGCACTTTGTACAAGGTCAGGACAGCAGGCCAGGATCGTCACCCATGCTCAGGCCCGGAAAAACGCTTGTTTCCAGCACGGCGCGGTCGATGCCATACAACCCGTGCATCGCCCAGGCTGCCCACGCTCGGACGTCGGATGTGGGCATCAGGTCGCGCCGCTGATACAGATCGGTTTCGGCCAGTCCGGGCCACCGACCCATCACACGGCCGCCGTTCAGGGCGCCGCCCGCCATCAGCATCGTCCCGCCTGTGCCGTGGTCGGTGCCCTTGGTGCCATTTTCGGCCACGGTACGGCCAAATTCGGTCATGGCCAACAGCAGGGTCTTGCCCCAGATGTCGGGGCCAAGCTGATCTTGCAACCGCAGCACCACCCGCTCCAAACGCCGTGTTGGCATGGCAATGCCGCCGGCCTGGTTGCGGTGGGTATCCCATCCAGACAGCGAAAATGCTGCGATACGGGTGTCTTGCCGCAGCCGATCGGCCGCAAAGTCGGCCAGTCTGTCAGTGTCGGCAAGGCGGCGGTTCTCGGTGGTCGGGTTGGGCATGCCGCCATCCATCTGCGCCATGCCGAGGCTTTCGGTCAGCATCACTGCCTCGGTCGCGGCGTCGCGGAACAGGGCGTCGTCATGGTAGATGTGGTCCAGCAGCAGGCGGCTTTGCGACGACAGATCCAGTCGCAGATCGGGTTGCCAGTTGCTCACCTCAGCCGCGCCCCGAAGCACGGGGGCCGCTTCGGGGCCGATGGCAAAGGCGGTCTGGGCCTGAAGGCCGGGCACGGTTTGCAGCATGCGATTCAGCCAGCCGTCGCGCTGGGCTGTACCCGGAAGATCAAGGCCGGTTCCAGCTTCCAGAATGTCCTGCCCATCAAAATGGCTGCGCAGATCCCGATAGGGGGTGGACACCGCCTGTGCAAACCCAAGCTGCCCCGAACGCCAAAGGGGCATCAGACCCGCAGCATTCGGGTTCAGGCTGAAATACCCGTCCAGATCAGGCCCATCTGCCATAGACAGATTGGGGCGATAGCCGGCAAGCAAGGCATCCCCGGTTGGGCGGACAAGGTCAAGCCCATCCATCGCACCGCGCAGTATGACAACGACAAGCCGATGTTCGCCCAATGGTGCGCTGCCGCCCGACCCGGCGAGCGTCACGGTGGTCATCAACGGATGCGCCGCCATCGAACAGGCGGTTCCGGTCAGACCTTGCAAAAACGCGCGACGGTCCATGGCCATTACCTTCTGTTGAATTCCGCGCTGGCGAGCACCAACCCCACCGCTTCGCGGATGTTTTCCGACTTTGGCACGGCCCAGGCCAGACGCTCACCCAAATGACTGCCAAGGCAGCGGGTCATCAGCACGTCGGGGTCGGGCAGTTTGGGAACCAGACGCTGTGGCATATCCATCGCCCAAGTGATGCGCGCGGCCATGCGTTCGGGCGTGATCCAGATATCGGCGGCTTCGGGCCAGCCATCCGGGCCGGGGGGGGCTTGCCATGGTTGGCCCATGGCCGCCATCGGTTGCAGAATCATCTGGCGAAGCCGGGTATCGTCCAGTCGCATCACGTCAGTCCCGGCAAGGCCAAGTCCACGAAGGGATGCGACCAGGAAATCAAACGGCTGCCGGGCTTTGCCTTGGGTCTTTCCCCAAGCGACCGGGTGGGTCAGCAAGGCCTCCGCCACGGCCAGAAGATCGCCGCCCGACGTGCTCCACCCCGCGGCAATGGCTTGCACAAGTTCAGGGTTTGGCTGGTCGGCAATGAAATGGATGGCAAGTTTGCGGGCCATGTGTCTAGCAGTCGAAGGGTGTTCGGCCAGATCGTCCAACGCCTTGAGCAGCGCATCCAGAGTATCACCATCATAGGTGTTGCCCAGCACGGTTTCCGCGCCGGGTTCGGCGCGGCGCGTATCGAAGGTGGGGCCGTTCTTTCCCATGGTCAGGCCGGTCAGCAATTCGGCCATCTGTGTCACGTCTTGTTGTGAATAGTCCCCGCCCAAGGTGTGCAGTTCCAGCAGCTCACGCGCGAGATTTTCGTTCAACCCTTTGCCCTTGCGCTGACCCACGCGGGAATTCGGGCCGAAACTGCGCGACTGGTCAAGGTAGCTGAGCATGGCAGGATGTTGCACCACGGCCTTGAGCATATCGGCAAAGCGCCCCGTCACATGGGGGCGGATCGCCTCTTCAACCAGCGTCGAAGGCAGTGGCGCGTCGCGGCGCGATTTTGCGACGGTGGTGAAATGGTCGGCCCAGAACTGGACCAGACGTTCGCGAAAGCCATCCGGGGCGTCCAGCGCACGGGCGATTGTGGTTCTGGCCGCAGTCAAGGCCACGTCTTGCAACAAAGCCACGGCCTGCCGGTAGTCTTGCCGTGCGGCCACCGCCTCTGCCCCGGTGCCGCGACGCCACAACTTCAATTGGGCGTCACTGCGCAGCATTGTGTCCATCAGGTCGGCCAGATGCGGGCCGGGATAGGCGGCGACCATCGCGTCGGGTGCGCGCAGGGCGGCCAACATTGACGCTGGTTCCGTGGGCGCGCGCGCGGGCAGCGGCAATCCGTAGCCAAAGCGAAAGGCGGTCGTGGTCGCGTCGAGGGTCATGTGGCCGTCCTTGATATCGCGCCACGATAAAGCCAAACGCGATCCTTTGCACCGGCGATGTGCCCGCAGTCGGCTTCAACAGGGCCTATTCAAAGCTGAAATCAGGCGGATAGCTGTGAAATCCATCGAAGTCGGCTTTGCCAATGTCTGCGCCCGCATTCCGTAGTGCCGCGTAACCCATCGTTATGTGGAAGAAAAAATTTGGAAGGCCGTAGAGAAATACGAAGTCATGCGCAGATTGGGTAACATCGGTAAAACCTGCGCGATGGGAAATAATCCTGTCTGCGGCTCCATCAAACTCGCCCACTTTCATCGCACCAAGGGTGGCGCGAGCCACCGCCATGCGCGGGGCAAGCGCGGTGGGAAGGTCGGGAACCGGGCGTCCTGCCAGCGGGCAAGTGATGCGCAGGGTGAAGCCTGCTGCGGTGGCAAAATGCTGCGATGCGGTCAGGCTGTCGGCAATTTGTGCTGTCATCGCCTCGCGCCCCGCCTTGTCCACGATCCCGGCCATCTGGGCGAGGTAGTGGCGAAAGACGGGGACGGTGGCGTGATACATCACGCCTCTTTCGGCAGCACGCGCAGGCGCAATTCGCGCAGCTGGTCGTTGGTGGGGTCCGAGGGCGCGTTCATCAGCAGGTCTTCGGCGCGCTGGTTCATCGGGAACATGATGACCTCGCGGATGTTGGTGGTATCGGCCAAGAGCATCACGATGCGGTCGATCCCCGCTGCACAGCCGCCATGGGGGGGGGCGCCGTATTTGAACGCCTTGACCATGCCGCCAAAGCGCTTTTCCACCTCGGAGTTCGGGTAGCCCGCCAGTTCAAACGCCTTGAACATGATTTCCGGCTTGTGGTTGCGGATGCCGCCGGACAGCAGTTCATAGCCGTTGCAGGCAAGGTCATATTGGTAGGCGTAGACGTCGAGCGGGTCGCCGTTCAGCGCCTCCATCCCGCCTTGTGGCATCGAGAACGGGTTGTGGCTGAAGTCGATCCTGCCGTCGTCGGTTTTCTCATACATCGGGAAATCGACGATCCAGGCGAAGCGGAAGGTGTCTTTCTCGGTCAGGCCGAGTTCCTCGCCGATCACGTTGCGGGCGCGGCCGGCGGTGGCCTCGAACGCTTCGGGCTTGCCGCCGAGGAAGAAGGCAGCATCGCCGAGGCCGAGGCCGAGCTGCTGGCGGATGGCTTCGGTGCGTTCGGGGCCGATGTTTTTGGCAAGGGGACCTGCGGCCTCCATACCGGATTTGTCCTCGGCTTCGCGCCAGAAGATATAGCCCATGCCGGGCAGGCCCTGTTGCTGGGCAAAGGCGTTCATCCGGTCGCAGAATTTGCGGCTGCCGCCTTTGGGGGCGGGGATGGCGCGGATCTGGGTGCCGTCCTGCTCCAGCAGTTTCGCAAAGACGGCGAAGCCGGAGCCTGCGAAATGGTCGGACACCACCTGCATCTTGATCGGGTTGCGCAGGTCGGGTTTGTCGGAGCCATACCACAGGAGGCTGTCGCGATAGGCGATGCGGGGCCAGTTGGCATCGACGGGTTTTTCGGGGGCGAATTCCTGGAACAATCCCGCAATCACCGGCTGCACCACCGCAAACACGTCTTCCTGTTCGACAAAGCTCATCTCGATATCGAGTTGGTAGAAATCGGTGGGCGAGCGGTCTGCGCGGGGGTCTTCATCGCGAAAGCAGGGCGCGATCTGGAAATAGCGGTCGAAGCCTGCCACCATGATCAGCTGTTTGAACTGCTGCGGCGCTTGCGGCAGGGCGTAGAATTTGCCCGGATGCAGACGCGATGGAACGAGGAAATCGCGCGCGCCTTCGGGGCTGCTGGCGGTGATGATGGGGGTCTGGAATTCGTTGAACCCCATGTCCCACATGCGGTTGCGCAAGGACCGCACCACGTTGGAGCGCAGCATCATGTTGCGGTGCATGCCATCGCGGCGCAGGTCGAGGAAGCGATAGGTGAGGCGGGTTTCCTCGGGGTATTCGGTTTCGCCAAAGACTGGCATCGGCAATTCTGCCGCCTCGCCCAGCACGGTGATGGCGGTGGCGTAAACCTCGATCTCGCCGGTCGGCAGTTTGGGGTTGACCAGCGATGCGTCGCGGGCCTTGACCCGGCCTTCAACCTGCACCACCCATTCGGCGCGGAGCTTTTCGATATCGGAAAACGCCGGGGAGTCGCTGTCAGCCAACACCTGCGTGATGCCGTAATGATCGCGCAGGTCGATGAACAAGACGCCGCCATGATCGCGCACCCGGTGCACCCAGCCCGACAGGCGGATGGTTTCGCCCACATGGGCGCTGGTCAGGGCGGCGCAGGTGTGGCTGCGATAGGCGTGCATCGGTAATCCCCTTTCAAGGGTTTTGGTCTTTGCGCCGATACACCCCTATGTGCGGGTGAAGTCAAGCTAGTCCTGTTCAAACAGGGCCTCGACCGCCTGTGTATAGGTCAGGTCGGGGTCAAAAGCGCCGGTCTTCAGAAACAGAATCGTCTGCTGCATGACGACCGGGTTCATCATCATCAAGGTGTGGGTTGCTGGCAGGGTCAGGTGGGCGGTCATGCCATCGATCCGGGTCGATGCCACCGACACCTTGCCATCGTCCGGGCCGGGAATCAGGCTGGAATAGACCGGGTTCAAAGATTGGTTCCCCGCGATGATGCCCAGCGGATAGTCGGGTAAAGGCAGACTGCGCGGCACGGATGCCGCGTCGGTGCCAAGCTGACGGCCCGCGGGGCCGTTGATCCAGTCAAACATCGGGTTGGCGCCAAATGCGTCAACCAGTTCCGAACCCTGATTGGGTGGCGCCAGCATCACCACGCGGCCAAGTGCATCGGGGCGATGGTCGGCCAGCAGATACCGCACCAATATGCCGCCCATCGAATGGGTGACGAAATGCACCCGCTCGCCCGGCGCCAGTACGCAGGCGGCAATGCCGCTATCAACAAAGGCCGCGAGGTCAGGGATCGGAGCGGAGGTAGAGGGATAGGATTGGTTGACAGTGCGAAAACCCGCACCGATGAGGGCTTGAGCCATCGGCACAAGCGACGCGTCACTGCGTGCCAGACCGTGCAAAAGTACCACGCAATCGGCTTGCGCGGGTGTGCCAAGAAGAAGGGCAAAGGTCAGGGCGCGTATCATTGGGAAAAGATGGCTGTGTCATTGGCAGTTGCCAAGGGGGAGTGGACAATTCGCGCGCAACGTCACAGGCTGCCGTCATGTCGCACCGCACGCCCCGTCTTGCCACCCGCGCACTGATTCTTGTCGAAGATCGGCTGCTGTTGGTCAACGCCTATCGCGGCGGAGTGTCGGATCTGTGGTGCGCGCCGGGGGGCGGGGCCGTTGTGGGGCAATCCCTGCACGACAACCTGATGCGCGAAATCTGGGAGGAGACGGGTCTGAGCATCAACGTGGGTGCACCCTGTCTGGTGAATGAATTTCACGAACCCAAACGTGGATTTCATCAGGTTGACCTGTATTTCCGCTGCACGATTTCGGCTGGACAAATCTCGGATGCGTGGCGCGATCCCGAAGGTGTAGTGACCGAGCGTCGGTTTTTCAGCCGCGAGGAGATGCGGGCGATCCGGTTCAAGCCAGACACTCTGCCCGAGGCGGCCTGGGGCGCGGGGGAAAGCCTGTACGACCCCTTGGAGTTGATCGTCCGTTAAGCCATGCGAAGCCGCACCCCCGGGGGCTTTGCCCCCGGACCCCCAGGATATTTATCAACAGATGAAACCGGAAGAGCCCGCCGGTGGCCGGCGAGGATGGCCGATCAACCGAGAGAGGACGCCGTCAGAGATCGAGCCATATCGTCACCGGTCCGTCATTGGTCAGGCTGACCGCCATATCGGCGCCAAAGACCCCATTGGCAGTGGCGATTCCTTTGGCGGCGACGCGACTGGTGAAATAGTCGTACAATCGCTTGCCATCGTCCGGCGTTGCGGCTGTGGAAAAGCCGGGGCGGTTGCCGCGCAGGTCTGCGGCGAGGGTGAATTGCGAGACGATCAGCGCCGATCCCGCAATATCCTTGATTGAGCGATTCATCTTCCCCGCATCATCCTTGAAGATGCGCAATTTGGCGATCTTTGCGGCCATCGCCTCGGCCTGCATTTCGGTATCACCGTCCATCGCGCAAATGAGGATCAGAAGTCCCGTCCCGATTTCCCCGGTGATCTGGCCGTTTACGGCCACAGAGGCACGGCTGACGCGCTGAAGCAGCGCTCTCACAATTCATGTCTCCACGGTGGGTTGGCACCGGGGCGGCTGACGGTGATGGCGGCGGCGCGGGTGCCAAGCGACAGCGCCGCGTCAAGAGTTGCGTCGGGCAGGTTGGCCACAGCCACCTTGGAGAGCACCCCTGCATCCTGAAGCGACGCAAGAGCCCCGGCGTTGAACGTGTCACCCGCGCCGACAGTGTCGGCTACAGGGACGCGTGTGGCTGCGACGAAGCGGTCTTGAGTGGCCGTGACCGCCCGTGCGCCGTCCGCGCCTTCGGTGATGAACACAAGCTTCGGGCCTTTGGACAGGATCGCTCGGGACAGCGTCGTCAGATCGCCGTTGCCCATCAACCAGTGCAGGTCTTCGTCCGACAGTTTTACAATATCGGCCCGCGCAATCATCCGTTCGATCCTGGCCCGGTATTGGGCTTCCTTGCCCGCGATGAAACCGGGACGGATGTTGGGGTCGATCATGGTGACACGGGTGGCTGCTTCACGCGCCTGCAAGGCCTCGTAGGTGCTGGCAGCAGGATCGTTCACCAGTGAGATACCGCCGAAGAACACGGTGGAAATGGTGGCGGGCAGGTCGGGTAGTTGTTCGGGCGACAGCATGCGACCTGCTGTGGCCTCATCATAGAAGGCATAGGTGGCCTGACCATTCACCAGCTTGACGAAGGCCACAGTGGTGGGGCGGTCCGAGCGCGCAAGATAGTGCGTGTCCACTTTCGACGCGGCCAGCGTATCGGCCAGGATTTCGCCCAGCATGTCATTTGAGACACCGGAAAAGAATGCCGATGGCGCACCGAGGCGTCCAAGCGCAATGGCTGTGTTGAATACGGCACCGCCCGCATAAGGGGCAAAGCACGCCTCGCCTTCGGTCGATGTGCGCGGCAACATGTCAATCAGGGCTTCGCCACAGCTGAGAATCATTGTTCTCGTCCTTCCACAAACGGGGCACATGATATTGGGGATCTATAGCCTTTGTAGGCTTGTTAGCGCAAACAATGCTTACTGAGTGCGCGCAAATTTCAGACGCGCCGTCATTTCGCCATCGGCAAAGATCCAGTCAAGCGCCCCGTCCAGTGAGGCGGCGTATGTTTCGCATATCATGGTGCCAAGCCCGGAGTTGTCATCCTTGGCTGCAGACTTGGGGCCGGTGGCTGCATTCACGACGTCGATGACCGGGTCATCTGCATCGTTGCGCAAGCAAACAGCGACAGGACCGTTGCCTGTGCCATGGCGCACGGCGTTGGCGACCAGTTCGCTGACGATGATGCTAAGCGCGGTGGCGCGTTCGGACGCCATTGACAAATCGGCGTCACCAATTGCGGAAAACGTGACCGGACGATCAAAGGTCAGCGCGAATTCTGCGCACAACCGGCGCAGCAGCGGCGCCAGATCAACCGACCGGAAATCATCGCTGGACTGTAACTGTTCGTGAACCCGCGCGATCGAGCCAACCCGGCGGGCGGCCTCGTCCAGCGCCTCGCGCACGATGTCATTCGAGCGCC
>JBKBOF010000012.1:0-34636 GCA_046294955.1 Paracoccaceae bacterium | reverse complement strand
ATCCGCTCAACTTTGCCCTAGGGTTGGCCAAGGCGGCGATGCACGCAGGGGCGCGGCTGTTCGAACGGTCCGAGGTGCATCACATTTCACATGGCCAGAAGCCAGTTGTCAGAACCGCCAGTGGTCAGGTGACGTGCGATCATGTCATCCTTGCGGGCAATGGCTATCTGGGCGGGCTTGACCGCAAGGTTGCAGCCCGCGTGATGCCGATCAACAATTTCATCGTGGCGACCGAGCCTTTGGGGGATCGCGTGGCCGGGGTGTTGGCGCGGCCCATTGCAGTAGCCGATACCAAATTCGTCGTGAACTACTGGCGGCTGTCCGAAGACAACCGTCTGCTGTTCGGCGGTGGGGAAAGTTACGGCTATCGCTTCCCGGATGTTGCAAAAACCGTGATGAAACCGATGCTTGAGGTCTATCCGCAGTTGCGCGACGTGCGGGTCGACTATGCATGGGGCGGGACTCTCGCGATCACCACGAACCGGATGCCATGCTTTTTGCGGCCCGCGCCGAACGTCTTGTCGGCCTCGGGGTATTCCGGGCATGGCGTCGCGATGGCAACGCTGGCGGGCCAGATGATGGCGCAGGCGATACAAGATCAGGCCAGCGGCTTCGACCTTTTGGCCCGCCTGCCGCAGCGCCGGTTTCCCGGTGGCGCCGCTCTGCGTTGGCCGCTCTTGGTGGCGGCGATGACATGGTATTCCATGCGCGACCGCACCGGCGTTTAGGCCGGGCTTCGCCCAGTCATGGATTTGTCACTGGCCTTGGCACCGCCCACAGATTAAGCAGTCCTTAAACTGACTTTAAGGATAGATCCATGGCACATGACGGTCAAACCCTGCCTCCGAATGTCTATGACGCCGAACCCATCCCCGACGCAGCCCGCGCCGAGATCGAGCGGCTGCTGTCCTCGGGCGATCTGTTCCGCTACACGGCGGCCAAAGAGTCGCCGGTTAGTCTGCTGGAGCAGGAATTTTCCGACCTTCTTGGCGCGCGCTATGCTCTTGCCGTGTCGTCCTGTTCGGCGGCGTTGTTCTTGTCGCTCAAGGCGCTGGACCTGCCGCGCGGCGCGCGTGTTTTGATCCCGGCGTTTACTTTCGCCGCCGTGCCATCAGCCGTCGTCCATGCCGACTGCGTGCCGGTGCTGGTCGAGGTGGGCGACAATTATCGGGTCGATCTGGCAGATTTTGCCGTTAAATTGCCGGGCGCAGATGCGGTGCTGATCAGCCACATGCGCGGCCACACCTCTGACATGGATGCGATCATGGCCCTGTGTGACGCCGCCGGGATCCCGGTGATCGAAGATGCGGCACACAGTCTTGGCACGGTCTGGAACGGGCGCAATATCGGCACCATCGGCAAGGTCGGCTGTTTCAGCTTTCAGTCCTACAAACTGGTCAACGCAGGCGAAGGCGGGATCATGGTGACCGATGACCCGGAACTTGCCGCACGGGCCGTGATCATGTCGGGCGCCTATGAGGAAAACTGGAAAAAGCATCCCGGTTTCCAGAACAGCTTTTGCGCGTGGCAGAACAAGCTGCCGCTTTACAATATGCGGATGCAGAACCTGTCTGCCGCGGTGATCCGTCCGCAATTGCCCGAAATCACGCGGCGGGTAGCAGACGGGCGGCGCAACCATGACCATGTGGCCATGGCGCTGAACGTCAGCAGTTTGCTGCGCGTGCCCCCTGCCCTTGCAGCAGAACTGCGCGCCCCCGATTCCATCCAGTTCAATCTGGCGGGGGACTGGACCGACACTGAGGCGCGGCGTTTTCTGGCCGAAGCCAAGGCACGCGGAGTATCTGTCCAGGTGTTTGGACTGTCCGACGGCAATGCGCGGGCGTTCTGGAACTGGCAGTTTCTGGGCGAGGCCCCCGACCTGCCGCAAACCCGCGCCATGTTGATGCGGGCCTGCGATGTGCGCCTTCCCGCACGGCTGACCCTGCCCGAGCTGGATTTCATCGCCTCGGCGCTGATCGACGCCGCGCAGGCGGCCCGTTAGTCCAGCTTCAGTCCCTCGGCCAGCCAAGGCCATCGGCTGCTGGCTGGTGCAATCACTTGTGACTGCACCAGCCCGCGCAGGTTGGCTGCGACGCGTTCAGGAATGTCACCCAACACACCGGCCCGGGATGACAGCGAAATGCTGCGGCTGAGCGGCCGTCCCGGCAATGGCGTCACCTCGACCCTATTCAAAAACGTTGCTGCATGATGCAGCGCCAGCGGAGTCAGGATCGTCCAGCCCGCGCCTTGCGCCACCAAGGCAAGAATGGCGTGGTAACTGTCCAACTCGAACCGGACCTGTGGACGCAGATTGGCACGGGCCAGATGTCCGGCAATCTGTCGTCCCATCAGATGCCGCGCTGAATACAGGATCAACGGAACGTCCCCGCCCGCGCGCGGTCGCACGGCCACAAAGGGCTCGGTCGCAATTGGGTGCACCTCACGCCATCCCGCATCCATGCTGTCGCTGCCCAACTCGGCCGCGACAGCAATATCGAGGGCGCGGGCCTCCAACTGGTCCAGCAAGCGGTGACTCGCCCCGGTTTCCAGAAGAAAACGGGTATCGGGCAGCGCACCCGCCAGCCCCGACAACAATGCGGGCGTGACCTCGGCATCCAGATCTTCAATCATGCCCAGCCGCAGCGTACTGAGCCGCACAAGATCCGACCGTGCCAGATCGGCGCGCGCCTCGGCCTCGGTGTTCAGGATCAGTTGCGCATGACGACGGAACAAAGCACCCGCAGGGGTCAGCACAAAGGGACGCGCCGCCCGGTCGAACAAAACGGCCCCAAGGGTGGCTTCGATCGCCGCAAGCTGTTGGCTGATCGCAGATGGCGACACCCCTAGCCGGCGGGCCGCAGCAGAAATCGTGCCTTCTTCGGCCACTGCCAAAAAGACCTCTATCCCCCAAAGGGTGACGCGGCCTGGACCGTCGCCCATGGTGGCCTACAGCTTTGACAGTTTCTTTTGCAGCTCGGCCAACTGCTTCTTGATCTGTGCCAGCTCGTCCGACGTGGCCGGCACCTCGGCATCGTCATTGGCAGGGCCTGACCCGCTCCAGCCCGGAACACCTGCCATCATGGTTTTCATGAAGGCCTCCTGTTGCTTGCGCATCAGATCGAACCCCGGCATCGCAGCCATCGGGTTCGGGATCACGCCCAGATTTTCCATCATCTTTGACTGGCCTTCGCGCAGCATCTCGAAGCTGGCGGCCAGAAACTGCGGCACAACAGAGTGCACATTCGTGGTGTAGCTGCGCACCAGATCAGTCAGCACGGCAATGGGCAGCACGTTTTCACCCTTTGACTCATGCTCGGCCACGATTTGCAGCAGATACTGCCGGGTCAGATTATCGCCGGATTTCAAATCGACGATCTGAACCTCGCGCCCGGACCGGATGAAGCCCGCGATATCTTCAAGCGTCACATAGTCGGACGTCTCGGTGTTATATAGGCGGCGACTGGCATATCGCTTGATCAGCAGCGGCTTGTCGGTTTCGGCCATGGGCCACCCTCCCCTGAGGTTCTTCTTGCTTGTGCAGAGAAGCTTAGGGCACGTCCGCAGAAAAAGAAAGGGCGGGCCACGATGGGCCCGCCTTGCGCAATCCCCGCTCGGGGAGGAAATCAGGGAAGAAAGCGCAAATCCCGTAGGATTACTTTGCAGCAGCCGATACTTTTTTCGCAGCAGTCGTAACTTCGGTCGTCGCTTTTTTCACGGCGGCGGTCGCGTCTTCCGACATGTCCTTGCCAGCAGCCAACATCAGCTCGACGGTTTCCATCTGAACTTTCTTGGCAACTTCAGCGAAAGCAGCCAAGTTTTCAGCAGCCATTTCGGCAGCAGCCGAAGCAAAATCGCTTGCAGCTTTGGTGTAATCGGTCGGTTCGGTTTTGGCTTTGGACACGTCGCCCAGCTTTGCGATGGTGTCTTTGGTCCACTTGGCGGTGATTTCGGTCGATTTTTCAGCGGCTTCCAGAGCCACTTTCGACATTTTCTCGGCCAGAGCAGCCTGAGTTTTGAATGCGTTCTGAACAGCAGACGAGTCAACCGGGAAGGAAGCCATCATGTCCTGCATAACTTTGGCGAAATCGGGGGTCTTGGTCATTGGTCTTGCTCCTGTTTGGCCGGAGGGTCCGACCTGTTTGTCATGCAGTAGATATACATGCTGCAGTGCAGCATTTCAATCTTTTTTCTGCAATGCAGCAAATTTTCGGTCGGGCTTCACATAAGGCCTTGGCCGTCAATCATTTCCCGCAGTGACGCTTGCCGTGACGTAAGTCCCGGGTGCATCGCACAGAGCAGGATTGGTCGAATCACCGGGAATGCGCGCCTTGATCTGTTTGCCCGACCGCCCCTTCAACCAGTCGCCCCACCGCGGCCACCAGCTGCCCTTTTGGAACGTGGCCCCCGCCTTCCAATCATCGGGCAGACCTTCTACCGGCGCGTCCGACGTGTAGTGGCCATACTTGTCCTTGGACGGCGGATTGATGATGCCGGCGATATGCCCGGACTCGGACAGGATGAAGGTCTTGTCCTTCGATCCCATCTGCTTGATCCCATTGAAGCTGCCGCGCCAATGCGCGATGTGGTCGGTTTCGCAAGCAATGGCACACAGAGGCACCTTCACTCCCGACAGGCTGACGGGTTCGCCAAACACCGGAAATGTGCCTTTGGCAAAACCGTCGCTTTGGCAGAGACCGCGCAGATACTCGACTCCCATCTTCGCGGGCAGGTTGGTGCCATCGCCGTTCCAGAACAGCAAGTCAAAAGCGGGCGGGGCCTCGCCCAGCATGTAGCTTTTGATTGCAGGTTGATAGATCAGGTCATTGGACCGCAGGAAACTGAAAGTCCTGCCCATGTAGTATTTCGACAGGATGCCATCGCGCGCCGACTGTCGTTCGATGCCGTCCACAAAATCGTCTTCCAGAAAGACCGCCACCTCGCCCGGATCGCTGAAGTCGGCCAAGGTGGTGAAGAAGGTGGCCGACTTGACAGATTTGTCGCCCGCCCGGTCCAGATGCGCCAGAGCCAGACCCAGTGTCGTGCCCGCGATGCAATACCCGACCGCATTTATCTGCGGCTCGCCGGTGATCCGCCGCACTTCCGCCATCGCGCGAAGGTATCCGTCCTGGATGTAGTCATCCATACCCACATCGGCATAGCTGGCATCGGGGTTGACCCAAGACACCACGAACAATGTGAACCCCTGATCTACGATCCACTTGATCAGCGAATTCGCAGGCTTCAGGTCCATGATGTAGAATTTGTTGATCCAAGGTGGAAAGATCAGCAGCGGGGTCTGATACACCTTTTCTGTCGTCGGGCTGTATTGGATCAGCTCCAGCATCCGGTTGCGATACACCACCGATCCGGGCGATGCGGCAATATTCTCGCCCACCCGGAACGCCTTCGGGTCGGCCAGGGTGACCAGCACATCACCATTGTTTGCCTCGATGTCGCGCACCAAATTCTCGAGGCCCTTCACCAGGCTTTCGCCATCCGTGGCAACCGCCTTTTCAAGCGCATCGGGATTGGTGCCCAGAAAGTTGGTGGGCGAGAACATGTCGATGATCTGGCGGGTGAAATACTCGACCCGCCGCCGATCTGCCGGCTCAAGCTGTTCGAGGTCGCCAATAGCCGAAGTCATCGCTTCGGAATTCAGCAAATATTGCTGTTTGATGAAATTGAACGCGGGGTGCGTTTCCCAAAGCGGGTTCGAGAATCGGCGATCTTTGGGGGTTGGGTCGTCGGGAGCCTTCAACTCGCCCGACAAAAGGGCCTGCTGTGCGTCAACATAGTGTTTCAGACTTTTGCCCCAGTAGCTGATCTGATGCTCCAGAATCTTGGATGGATTCTGCATCATTTCGGCAACATATGCCGCAGCGGCCTTCATATACACCTCGGATGAGGGGCCTTGAAGGGCACTATCGGCCTGTTTTCGGTGTGCTAGCGCTACCATCAGCCGTTGGGAAAGTTCCTCCACACGGGCGAGATTGGTCTTCATCTTCTCCAACTTAAGTCCCGCGTCATTGTCGTCAGTTGTCATGGTAACCTTTCCCCCCTATCGTGCGTTGTTGCAGCATAACGTCGCCGGACTGGGGGGGAAAGCGACGAATTGGCCGGGACCGATCCCGGGAATGGAGACTTCGATGAAGTTCATGACGACCTACGACATGATGGAAACCGCGCGGAACACCAATGCATGGATGGGTGCGACGGCGCGGGCCATGGCATCTTACCCCGCCTTTGCCCTGTCGATGAACCCGCTCTGGCCCCTCTTGTCGGCGTGGGGAGAAGTAACCGAGCGCACGTTTGACCGCATGATCGCAAAGCCCGATTGGGGTATCAGGTCTATCGTCGGGCCAGACGGCACTGACCATCTGGTGGATGTCAAAATTCTGGTAGATCGGCCATTCGGCAATCTGGTCCAGTTTTTTGTCCGGCGTCGTGAACCCATGAAACGCCGCGTCTTGCTGGTGGCTCCGATGTCAGGTCACTATGCTACATTGTTGCGTTCGACCGTTCTATCTTTGCTGCCTGACTGTGACGTCTTCATTACAGACTGGCACAATGCGCGCGATATTCCTGTCAGCGAGGGAAAATTCGATGTCGAGGACTACACGCTTTACCTCGCCGATTTCATGCGCACGCTTGGACCGGACGTCCATGTGATCGCTGTCTGTCAGCCTGTACCGCTGACGCTTGCGGCCACCGCCTACCTTGCCGCCGAAGACCCGTCAGCACAGCCGCGCAGCCTGACGTTGATCGGCGGCCCGGTTGATCCCGACGCTGCGGCCACCGAAGTCACCGACTTTGGCCGCCGGGTGACGATGGGACAGCTGGAACAGACTGCCATCCAACGTGTCGGTTTCAAGCACAAAGGGGCGGGACGGATGGTCTATCCGGGCCTGTTGCAGTTGCAGAGCTTCATTTCGATGAATGCCGACCGCCACTCGAAGGCATTCAGCGAACAGATCATGCGCGTTGCCCGAGGCGAGGCATCGGATCACGACGCTCACAATCGCTTTTACGATGAATATCTGGCCGTGATGGACATGACGGCAGAATTCTATCTGTCCACTGTGGACCGGATCTTCAAAAAGCGCGAGATCGCACGCAATGCCTTTGTCGTGGCTGGTCGTCAGGTTGATTTTGGCGCGATTACCGACGTTGCCGTCAAGATCGTCGAGGGTGCCAACGACGATATTTCTGCGCCCGGTCAATGTCTTGCCGCGCTGGATCTGCTGACCAACCTGCCAGACAGCAAAAAGGCGGCGCACCTTGAACCTGGGGCGGGACACTACGGAATTTTTGCCGGAAAGTCGTGGCGTCTGAATATCCGGCCCTTGGTCCTGAACTTCATCGACGCCAACTCGGCCGATCCCAAGTCTGTTAAAGTCAAGCCCGTGATCAAGATCGCCTCAGCGTAAGATCATCGGTCCGGCCAGAAAGCCCTCGATTGCCGACGTGACAGCATCGGGGGCTTCCAACATGGGCAGATGTCCGGTGTCCGGGATCACCTTCAGCGCCGAAGACGGCATGAGATCGCGGGTGAATTCCTGACGCCGCATCGGCAAAAGCGTGTCCGCCGCCCCTGCCAAAAGCAATGCAGGCACCGTCGCCCGGCGCAAAGTGCGTTGCTGGTCCGGTCTGCGTTGCAGCGCCTTGCACTGGCGCAGATAGATGCCTTCCCCTAGCCCCAATGCCATGTCCTGCATCAAAGCCATCACGGCCTCCTTGTCAGGCGTATCGGCAAGCGCGGACGCGGGCACATCCTCGGCAATGGATTTTTTCAGGCGCCCTGCCTGCGCTGCCACCATGCGCACTTCGCGCAGTGCCGCAACCTGCGGGTTTTCCGACAACGGATCGGTTGCCAAAAGGATGACCCGAACAACCCGCTCTGGCGCCCGACGCAGGATGTCCAAAGCCACCACTCCGCCCAAGCCGTGTCCGACAAGCGCAAAGCGGGCAGGCGCGTTTTGCAACGCCTCATCGCTCATCATCTCGACGGAGTCCCGCACCGGAAGATAGATCTGGGCAGCATGCCGCAGGCCCAAACCAACGATCTGCGGCAAGAATGCACGGGCGTCCTGCATCAACCCCGGAATGAACAGGATCGGATTGCTCATCACAGCCCCTTGGCCGATTGCACGATGATGTCGGGCACAAGACCTGTCTGTCCCGGCGACAACACGTTGACCGCGATGACAAAAGACGACCGGTCGTTCCCCGGCCCAAATCTCCGCAAACTTTCTGTCACCGACCCACTCCCACCCAGACTACAAGTTTGACCAAATGCATTATAATGTTCGAAAATGATAATATTTGCCATGAAATAAAAGTATGAGATTCTTCAATTAAGCATATGCTTTTGATATATATTTCACGATATGAAGTATCTCCGATCTCTGTCAGCCACATCAGCCAAAATGCAATAAAAATGACATGAAAATCAAACAGGCCCACTTTTGCAGATCCCGTCACGGAGCCCGTCATGACAGAATATCCTGAAGGGCTTGCAGGATCATCTTAAGACAGGCCGGCGACGAAAAGCGGTGATCGGCACCTTTGACCAAGGTCAGCGCCATGTCCGGGCAGACGGCATGATCGAGCAGCCGCAAAGCCACAGTGGTCGGTACGTCGGTGTCCGCTGTGCCTTGCAAAAGTCGTACCGCAAACGGCAGCGGTAGCGGGTCGCGCAACACCAACCGGTTGCGGCCGTCCTCGATCAACCGTCGTGTGATGATGTAGGGCGCGTCGGAATATTCGGATGGCAGCTCCACCTGACCTTTATCGATTAGGTCGCGGCGCTGTGCATCCGAGAATTCCGACCACATCCCGTCTTCGGTGAAATCCGGCGCGGCGGCAATGCCGACCATCCCGGCCACACGTCCTGGAATGGCTTTGGCCACCAGAAGCGAGATCCACCCCCCCATGGAGGATCCAACAAGCACCTGAGGGCCGACCGTCAACCGGGTGATGGCGTCCAGCGCGTCTTCGTACCAATCCCCCACCGCACCATCGAGAAACTCTCCCGAGGACTGCCCATGGCCGGAATAGTCAAACCGCAGGAACGCCCGGCCTTGCGACTGTGCCCAGTCCTGCAAATACATCGCCTTGGTGCCGGTCATATCCGACCGGAACCCGCCCAGAAACACAACGCCCGGACCCTGCCCTTGCGTATGGTGATAGGCGATGAGGCGCCCTTGGGTCGTGGTCAGAAACTGCGGCTGTGTCATGCTGTCCTCCGTCCCGGTCCTTCTACGCGGGTGATGTTGACTTTGCCAAGCGGCGGGCGCTAGACCGTTCGCGTTATAACCCGCAACCGGGCGTTTCGTAGGCGCCAAAACGACGAGGAAGCCGATATGGCACCGATTTCACTGACATTCCCTGACGGCAATGTCCGCCAGTATCAGGCGGGCGTGACCCCGGCCGAAGTGGCGGCAAGCATTGCGCCATCGCTGGCAAAGGCCGCCATCTCGGCGCAGGTCGACGGCGCGCATTGGGATTTGGCATGGCCGATCAACGCCGATGCCACCCTGTCCATCAACACGCTGAAGGATGATGCGGCGGCCCTTGAGCTGATCCGCCATGATCTTGCGCATATCATGGCGCGCGCGGTGCAGGATATCTGGCCCGACGTGAAGGTGACAATCGGCCCGGTGCGCGACTACGGCTGGTTCTATGATTTTGACCGGGCCGAGCCGTTCTCGCCCGATGACCTTGGCCAGATCGAGGCAAGGATGAAGCAAATCATCAATGCCCGCGACCCTGTGCGCACGGAAATCTGGGACCGCGCCCGCGCCGTTGCTTATTACGAAGAGCGCGGCGAGCCGTTCAAGATCGAACTGATCAACCGAATTCCCGAGGATCAGGATTTGCGGATGTATTGGCACGGACCGTGGCAGGATCTGTGCCGGGGCCCTCACCTGCAACACACCGGGCAAGTGCCGGCGGATGCCTTCAAGCTGACCCATGTGGCGGGTGCTTATTGGCTGGGCGACAATACGCGCCCGATGCTGCAGCGCATCTATGGCATCGCCTTCAGGAACCGTGACGATCTCAAGGCCCATATGACCATGCTGGAAGAGGCCGCCAAACGCGACCATCGCAAGCTGGGTCGCGAGATGGATCTGTTCCACATGCAGGAAGAGGCCCCCGGTCAGATCTTCTGGCATCCGAACGGCTGGAACATCTACGTTGCCTTGCAAGACTACATGCGACGCCAGCAGCGTCGGGATGGCTATGTCGAAGTGAACACCCCGCAGGTCGTGAACCGCAAGCTGTGGGAAGCGTCAGGCCACTGGGAAAATTACCGCGAAAACATGTTTATCGTCGAAGTGGACGAAGAAGGCGCACGCGACAAGGTGATCAACGCGCTGAAACCGATGAACTGCCCCTGCCATGTGCAGATCTTCAACGTTGGGCTGAAATCCTATCGCGACCTGCCGATCCGCATGGCCGAATTCGGCTCTTGCGCGCGGTATGAACCGTCGGGTGCTTTGCACGGGATCATGCGGGTGCGTGGCTTTACGCAAGATGACGCGCATATCTTCTGCACCCTTGATCAGGTGGAATCCGAGTCGACGAAATTCATCGAATTTCTGGCCCGCATCTATTCAGATCTTGGCTTTGACAAGTGGCGCGTCAAGCTTTCGACCCGCCCCGAAAAGCGCGTCGGCTCGGACGAAATTTGGGACAAGATGGAAGCGGCCCTTGCCAATGCCTGTACGGCGGCGGGCTATGCCTATGAGCTGTTTCCCGGCGAGGGTGCTTTTTATGCGCCCAAGCTGGAATTCGTGCTGACGGACGCCATCGGTCGGGACTGGCAATGTGGCACCTTGCAGCTTGACCCCAACCTGCCCGAACGTCTGGACGCCAGCTATATCGGCGAGGATGGGGCCAAACACCGCCCCTTCATGCTGCACCGCGCCTGCCTTGGGTCGTTTGAACGCTTCATCGGCATCCTGATCGAGAACTTCGCCGGCAAGTTGCCGTTCTGGCTGGCGCCGCGTCAGGTGGTGGTGGCCTCGATCGTGTCGGATGCTGACCCGTTCGTCGCCGAGGTCGTCACCGCCCTGACCTTGGCCGGTATCCGCGCCGAGGCAGACATGCGCAACGAAAAGATAAACTACAAAGTACGCGAACATTCGGTTGGCAAGGTACCGGTCATTCTGGCAATCGGGATGAAGGAAGTGGAGGAGAAAAGTGTTTCAGTCCGGCGTTTGGGCGAAACACAAACCCACACCATGGCACTGGCCGACATCGTGGCAGAGCTGACCGCCGAGGCCACTCCGCCCGACCTGCGCTGAACCGCATCCGGTTGGGAAACGCCACTCAGGCGAGCAGTCAGCGCAAAAGCAAGCCGATTTCGGATGGCGGTATTTTCGGTCGGCTGCGCAAAAAGCAGCCGACTCTTGGCTGAGCAAGCGACTTTGGGCACTTCCACGCCTGAAACTGCCCGATTTTTTCTTGATTTTGGGCCAATCTGAGGCATCCTTGCCCTCAGTGATGACAGACTCTCTGACCGCCTCGCTGACCGAAGGCCGTAGAATCTGGCGGCACGGCTTGCGGCAATTCCGCCGCGAGAGGACTGGAGAGGAGAGACGGCATGGCCACCGGAACCGTTAAGTGGTTCAACGCGACCAAGGGCTTCGGCTTTATTGCACCCGATGATGGCGGGAAAGACGTTTTCGTTCACATTTCTGCGGTGGAACGCGCTGGTCTCAAGGGATTGAACGACAATCAAAAGATCGCTTACGAATTGCAATCCGGCCGTGATGGCCGCGATTCAGCAAGTGACCTGCGGCTTTTGTAGGCCTACCCATGGTGGCCAATACATTTTTGGCCACCTACTTCAAAAGCGCGTCCGTGACAGCCTGATCCCAGCCAAGATACCACTTTCCATCTGACTGGATCACCGGACGTTTCATCACTGCGGGATGGTTTTTGATCTGGTCTTCAGGGTCAGAGGCTTTCATGAAATCGCTGAAGGCGCGATACGTCGTGGACGTCTTGTTGATCACCCGATCCCCGAATTCCCCGACAATCTGGTCAATCTCTGCCTCGGACAGCGGATCCTTGCGCACGTCGCGGAAGGTGACAGGGTGCCCTGCCGCCTCCAAAGCCTTGATGGCCTTCTTGCAGGTGTCACAGGTGGAAATGCCGTACAGGATCATCTTGGCCTCGTCTGACTCAGGTTTACTGTCCTTGCATACAGCGCGTGCGCGCCGGATGGCCAGCCTTTAGCTGACAAGAGCGCGGGTCACCGCCACACCGGCCCAAGCCGAAATTGCCGTCAGGATGGCGCCCCAAAGCGTATCGGTGACCACCATCGACCAATGCCAGTCACGCATGATGGCATAGCTGGTGAATTCATAAGTGCCATAAGCCATGGCCCCGATGATTGCGGCCGGTATCAGAACCGGCGCACCTTCGCGCAGCGCAGGCAGGCTGACCAGATACAACAGCCCTGCCACATAGGCCGCATAGAATAAGCCAGCCGGCGCATAGCGGATCGGTTCCGCCATCAGGGCACCGATATGGCGGCTGAACAGAGGTTTCATCACAAAGGTCAACATGACGGCATCTATGATCAGAAAGATCAGCGCGGTTGATATGTAAAGGGTCAGGATTTGCATTGGTATCTCCTTTCCCCGATGATAGAGCGCCAAGCGCCAAGGTCACGCGAGGCAGGGCAGCTTTTCGACTGGCTCCCGATTTTGTCGCGCCGCGCACAGGGTCGCCGGGGATCAACGTGTTGCAATACCGCCAACACCCTGCCTTGGACGGTTTGGCCCGGTCAGGCCGGATGCGCCTCGGACGTGGTGGGTTCTGGGCGTTCTCGCGGGTCAATGCGCAGCGCGCGCAAAGAGTTCAGAATCACGGCCACATCGATCACCTCTTGCAACAAGGCGCCCTGAACCGGTGTCAGATAGCCAAGTGCCGCAGCAATCATGCCAAGGATCGACAGGCCAATCCCGACAATCACACTTTCAAACGCAATCCGGCGCGCGCGCTGCGCCACCTCGATCCCCGGCAGCAAACGGTCGAGGTGATCAACCAGCAGCACGACATCCGCGGCTTCGGCTGATGCGGCCGCTCCGCGTGCGCCCATGGCAACGCCAATATCGGCGGCGGCCAGTGCAGGCGCATCGTTCACACCGTCACCCACCATCATCACCGGGCCATTCTCGCGCTCGGTCAGAACCAGCAGCACCTTTTGGTCGGGGGTCAGGTCGGCATGAACAGCATCAAGCCCCAAGCCATCGGTCACCGCCGCAGCCACGGCGCGCCGATCACCGGTGGCCATCAGGATGCGGTCGATCCCCAGACGGCGCAACCCCGCCAATAGATCCACGGTTCCCGACCGCAATGCATCGGCCATCACCAGATGGCCCACAAGCGCGCCGTCAACACCGACCGCCACAAGAACCGATCCGGCCTCGCGGATCTGGGATTCCACCTGAAGCGCGTTTGTGTGCGCGGTGACAAAACCAACACCTCCGACAACAACCGTGCGACCGTTGACAGTGCCCGACAAACCCTCGCCGGGGGTTTCAACGACATCAGCGGGAACGGGCAGCACAATGCCCTGCGCGCGGGCGGCGGTCACGATGGCCTGCGCAATCGGGTGTTTCGAGGCCTGCTCCAGCACGGCGGCAAAGGTCAGGATTTCGGCTTCGGACAAATCACCAAGGGTGTCGATCGACACGATCTGCGGGCGACCATCCGTTAGCGTGCCGGTCTTGTCGAGGATTAGCGTTTTGATCCGCGCCAAGGATTCCAGCGGCTTGGCCCCTTTGATCAACACCCCGAAATGCGCTGCCCGGGACAGCCCTGCCACCAGCGCGACAGGAACCGCAAGGATCAGCGGACAGGGTGTTGCCACCACCAGAACGGCAACCGCCCGGATCGGATCGCCGGTGAACCACCATGCAGCGGTCGCAAGCACGACCGTCACCGCAAGAAACAGCAGCGAATAGCGGTCGGCCAGCCGCGCCATCGGCGCCTTCGAGGCTTGTGCCGATTCGACCAGCCGGACAATCCCGGCATAGGTGCTGTCTGCCGCGCGATGGGTGGCACGCAGATCGAACGCCTCGCCTGCGTTGGTGGATCCGCTCATCACCTCCTGACCCTGATCCAACCGGGCGGGCATCGACTCGCCGGTCAATGCCGACTGGTCCAGAATGGCGCGTGGGCTTTCCACCGTGCCGTCAACCGGGGCCACATCGCCCTGCCGGATCAGCAGCAGATCGCCGGGTTCGATGTCGTCAAGCGGCACTTCGTCCAACGACCCGTTCCGGTGGCGTGTGGCCGTGCGCGGCACGCGCGACAGCAGATCGCTCATCTCGCGCCGGGCGCGGCCTTCGGCAAAGCTTTCCAGAAAGCTGCCGCCAGAATACATCAGCGCCACCACCGAGGCGGCAAGGGTTTCGCCAAAGAACAGCGCGGCCGACATCGACAAAGCCGCCACGATATCAAGCCCGACTTCGCCCTTGGCAAGGCTGCGGATGATCTCGACCACCAGCGCAAGCAAGACAGGAACAACCCCGGCCACCCACACGAGCGTGGCAAGGTCTGCCTGGCCCACCACCATCAGGACAAGCCCGGCCACAAGCCCGACCAGCGCAATCGACAGCAAGGCAATGTTCAGACGGTTGACCGTTGTTGGCGTCATCCGGAAGGTATCCTCAAAATAGGGCGCGCCAACGCGCTGGTCTGTGTGGCAGGGCGATCGACCCTGTGACTTGCGATTATGCGAACCGGTTCCAAGTCCCAGTGCACAAGCGGGGGGATACCAACTGTCATCCTGTCACCAGCCCATCCCCCACCACGATCTGTCGCTTGCACCGGGCGGCGATCTTTTCGTCATGCGTGGAAATCAGAAACGTCGTGCCCTCGTCCCGGTTTATGTCGGCGATCAGGTCCATGACCTGCCCTGCCGATTCGCGGTCAAGGTTGCCGGTAGGTTCGTCGGCCAGCACCAGTTCGGGTCGGTTCATCAACGCGCGGGCCACCGCGACGCGTTGCTTCTGCCCGCCTGACAGGTTGGCCGAGGGAAAGTCGATCCGCTCGGCCAGACCCATGCGCGTCAACAGATCGCGTCCGCGCGCTCGGGCTTCTGCAGTTTCACGGCCCTGGCGGACGGCGGTCGGGAAGATCACGTTTTCAAGCGCTGTGAAATCAGGAAGCAGGTTATGGAACTGGAACACAAAGCCGATATGGCGGTTGCGAAAATCAGTCAGCGCGGCATCCTTGGCGGCGATCAGATCCTGCCCCAGCATGACGTGGCGGCCCGACGTTGGCTTCATCAACGTGCCAAGGATTGTCAGCAGGGTGCTTTTGCCCGACCCGGAAGGACCCAGAAGTGCCGCCATCTCGCCCTTGTCCAAGGTCATCGACAGACCGCGCAGCACCCGCGTCTCTGCCTCGCCTTGCCCAAAGGTCTTGACCAGATCGGAGACCTTTACCAACGTTGTCATTGGCCAATCGCCGTAACCGGATCGACCCTCGCGGCCGCACGCGCAGGCAGGATCGAGGCAAGGATGGCACCGATCACCGTCAACGTGATGGCCAGCTCGTAAGAGCCTTGGGTGATGTCCATCGGCAGGGTGCCGACGCGAAACGCATCGCGCGGTGGAAATGGCAGCAACGCCAGATACCCAAGGACCGCACCGGAAACACCGCCCAAAAGGCCAACCAGCGCGCCTTGGGTGACAAAGACAAACACAACAAACCCCTGCCCTGCCCCCATTGCCCGCATGATGCCGATCTCCGGGCGGCGGCGATAGGTGGACAACAGAAGTGCCGAGGCCACCCCGATCACAATGGTGATCAGCGCGAAGGATTTCAGGAAATAGCCGGTCTGCGCTTGTGCGTTCAACGCCTCCATCAATTGCTCGGCGCCATCGGTCCAGGGCACAGCGTCAAGACCGGTCAACGCCTTGATGCGCAGCGCAGTCGCATCGGCGGCGTTCAGGTCAATCAGCTTTATTTCAATCCGCGTGACCCCTTGCGGCAGGGAAAATAGCGTGCGGGCCGTGGGCAGGCTGACAAACAGGCTGCTGCGGTCCACCATGCCATTCCCGGTTTTATAGATGCCGCTGAGCGTCAGAACCGCCGACACCCCCTGCGATGACTGCAGCCGGACGGTCTGCCCCAGCTGAAGCGACAGATCGTCTGCAAGGGTCTGCCCCAGTACCACCAGCCCCGACCCAAGCCGGGCCGATCCTTCGACCATATAGCCGTCAAGGTTCAGGATCGCGGATTCACGGCCCGGCTCAAGCCCGGTGATGCTGACCTGCGCCACCTGCGCACCGCGCGCCAGGAACCCCGCACCCGTGATCTGGGGTGACACGGCTTTTACACCCGGCACGGCTTCGATCAGGGGAAGGTAGGTGGCAGCCTCGGCCAGCGTGGCCGTGCGCGTGCGGCCGCGTTCGGTCGCAGCCAGAAGATGCCCCTCGGGCGCGATCAGCACGGCGGGGTCCACCTCTTCGGCCTTGATGGTGACATGGCTGATGTCGCCAACGGTGCGCGACAGAATGAATTCGGCCAAGCCCCCGATCAGCGCCGACATGAAGATGAAGATGAACACACCCACAGCCACACCCAGCACCAGAAGGGCGGTTTGTGCCTTGTTGGCGGTCAGATATCGGGTGGCGATCTTGAGCCCGTACAGCATCAGGGGGTCTCCACCCGAACCGGTTGACCGTCCGTAATGCCAGTGGCGTCACGGATCAGGACATCCCCCGGTGACAGACCGTCGGTCACGATCAATCGCCCGGCGGGCCAGTCGATCACCGAAACCGCGCGGCGGCGGGCGGTGTCGTCGATGACGATGAACACCACCTGGCCATCGTCGGTGGACTGGATCGCGGCACGCGGCACCGTCAGGGCGGCGCCTTGACTGTCAACGATGATGTTTGCGGTGACGGTCAGCCCGACCGGTGCGGTGACAGCGGCGTCAAAGCCCAGCTTTACCGCAAGGCCACCGGTGGCCGGATCCACCCGCTGCGACACCAAACTGACGCGACCTTCGCGCGTCGTTGTTTCACCCGCAAGCTGCAAAACGGCGGGTTGTCCAGCGCGGATCTGGGTTGCATAGGCCTCGTCTACATCGGTTTCGACCAGCAACTGGCTCAGGTCGGCCAGCGTCATCAGCACTGTCGAAGGGTCGATGCTCTGACCGGGGTCAACGTTCAGTGCCAGGACCGTTCCTGTCATCGGGGCGCGAATGGTGAAGTTTGCAAGCTGCGCCTGCGCCTGATCGACAAGGGCAGCCGTCCGTGCCACGTCCTGCGCTGCCGTCTGCACCGCCCGTTCGGCTGCATCAAGGGCGGTGCGCGCGACATTTGCCCCCAGCGCCTTGGTCCGGGCATAGCCATCCTCGGCCTGCGCCTGCGCCACCAGCGCGGCGTCCATTCCAGCAACAGCCTGCCGCAGCATGGCCTGTTGCGCTGTCGCGTCTATCCGGGCCAGTTCGGCACCGGTTTGCACGATATTGCCCTCGGTCACTTGCAGATCGGCCAGCGTGCCGCTGATCAAGGGCCTCACATTCACCGACTGACGTGCCGCGATCCTTCCGTTGACGGCCAGAACCCGCGTGACCGGCGCAAGCGCCACGATTTCAACGCCAACCGCTGCGGCCTTTGGCACCCAAGGCTGAAGCCACAGGATCAACCCCAGTGCCGCAACACCAAGCCCGGCCCCGATCCAAAGCCATGGGCGCCGGTTGGATTTGGGCGGTGGCGACGCTTCGGTCGGCTGTGGATTACGCACTGCCGGAAGATGCGGACCACCTGTTTCGGCATCCGCAAGCGATGTCGCTCGCGTGTCGGGGACAGCAGGCTCGGGGTGGGTCGGTGACATCGGATCATCCTGATAGTGGGTTTGCCTAACCCAAATTCGCGATCCAGCGACGCCGGACCACGCATCGGAAAGTCTAACCTCAGCATCCGTTCGGCGAGTTGATATGGATCAGGGACAGGTATAACCGTTTTCCAGGACAATAGGTCAAACATGATCGGCCCTTCGGGTCTGGCTTTCGGATCGCCGAAAACAGGACAAACACATATGACAGTCGATCCCTATGATACTTTGGGCCTGACGAAATCGGCCACGGCAGAGGATATCAAGAAGGCGTATCGCAAGTTGGTGCGCACCAGCCACCCGGACCTGCACCCCGATGATGCAGGTGCCGTGGCGCGGTTCAAGGTGATTTCAGCGGCGTACGATATTTTGAAGGATCCCGACACGCGCGCGCGGTTCGATGCCGGCGAAATTGATGCCAGCGGCGCTGAACGGCCACAGCGCCAGTATTACCGTGATTTTGCCGACGCTCCGGGCAACGCCTATCAGCAAGGGCGCGGCTTTGGCGGTCAGGTCGATCCTTCGGACATATTCGCCGAAATCCTGCGCCAACGCAGTCGGCAAAGCGGTGAAGATTTCGGGGCGCGCGGCTTCAGTGCACCCGGCCCTGACCTGCGCTACGCATTGGAAGTGCCGCTCCTCGACGCTGTGCGCGGCGGCGAGACGCGCATCACCCTGCCCGATGGCAGCGCCCTTGCCGTCAAGATCCCCGAAGGTGCGCAGGACGGCCAGACCCTGCGCTTGCGTGGCAAGGGTGGCGCGGGCTATGGCGGCGGGCCGCCGGGCGATGCCCTGATCACCCTGACCTTGCGCCCGCATCCGGTGTTCCGGCGCGAGGGTGATGATATTCACATCACCCTTCCCATCAGCATCGACGAAGCCATCCTCGGCGCAAAGGTGACAGCTCCCACCGTGACCGGACCCGTCAGCCTGACCATTCCCAAAGGGGCAAGCTCGGGCCGCGTTTTGCGCCTGCGGGGGCGCGGGGTGACGCGGGCCGGCGGCAAGACGGCGGGCGATCAACTGGTGGAATTGCGCATCATCACCCCACCGCACATTGATGACGCATTGCACGCCTTCATGGAAGACTGGCGCAAGACGAACAGCCACGACCCACGCGCCGCCATGCTCAAAGAGGCCGGATCATGACCATATTCCTGTCTGAAGACGATGTGCTTGCCGCCGTGCCGGGCCTGACCCGCACCCGGCTTGTGGCCTTTATCGAGGCCGAGGTGGTCATTCCCCTGCGGCGTGATGCAACCAGCGGCACCGGGCATGCGTTTCGCCAGATCGACATTGCCCGCATGCAACTGCTGTGTGACTTGGCCGACGATCTGGATCTTGACGAACCCGCGCTTGGCATCGTCATCACGGTGATTGACCAACTGCATGCTGCGCGCGCAGACCTGCGGGCCATCGCCCGTGCACTGGATGCAGAAGCGCCAGAGGTGCGCAACCGGATCGGCGCTGCGCTGCTGGCATCGCGCGGATAAGGTCCGACGTATCCTTTCGGTCGATCCAGCAGAGGCTTGATCCCGCCAGACGACAATCGCTTTGCTGGGTTGTGCATGTCATCTGTTGCAACCGGTTGCAAAAACTGTATCTTTTGGTTATCCTGTAAACACGACAGACATCCGGTCATGCACGCAGCACCCGCCAACCAAGGAGACATCATGACCAAAACCGGCTCAAGCGTCAGACTGACCGTGGCGCAGGCCATCGTGCGGTATCTGATGAACCAGTATATCATGATCGACGGGGTGGAGACCCGGATTTGTGGCGGCGGCTTTGGCATCTTTGGCCATGGCAACGTGCCCTGTCTGGGCGAGGCCTTGTATCCGGTGCACAAGGACTTGCCGCTTTATCGTGGCCAGAACGAACAGGGCATGGGGTTTGCTGCTGCGGCTTATGCCAAATACCACATGCGCCGTCGCTTCATGTTCTGCACCGCTAGCGCGGGTCCGGGCACGGCAAACCTGCTGACAGCCGCCGCGCTTGCCCACGCCAACCGCCTGCCGATGCTGATGCTGTGCGGCGATACCTTTCTGACCCGCCTGCCCGACCCGGTGTTGCAGCAGCTTGAACACTTCGGCAACCCGACAGTCGGGGTCAATGATGCCTTCCGCTCGGTCAGCCGCTATTGGGATCGCATTACCCATCCCGCGCAAATTCTGCAATCCTTGCCAGCGGCCCTGGCAACCATGCTCGATCCGGCAGATTGTGGCCCGGCCTTTCTCGGACTGCCGCAAGACGTGCAAGGTTGGGCGTGGGACTATCCGACAGCGTTCTTTGCCAAGCGTATCCACCGCATCCGCCGCCAGACGCCCGACAGTCTTGAAATCGCCGAGGCAGCCGCACTGTTGCGCGGGTCTCATCGTCCCGTCATTGTTGCCGGGGGCGGTGTGCAGTATTCAGGCGCTGTGGCCGAACTGGCAGCCTTTGCCGAAGCGCATGGCATTCCCGTGGTGGAAACCATCGCCGGGCGCGCCAACCTGCTGGCGACGCATCCGCTCAACATCGGCCCGATCGGCGTGACCGGATCGGACAGCGCCAACGCGATTGCGGGGGAGGCAGATGTGGTGCTGGCGGTGGGTACGCGGTTGCAGGATTTTACTACTGGATCGTGGACGGTCTTTGCGCCAGACGCCCGGTTGATCGGGTTGAACGCCGGGCGCCATGATGCAGCCAAGCACCTGTCTCTGGCCGTTGTCGGCGATGCAAAGTTGGGACTGGCGGCGCTTGGCGCAGCGCTTGCAGACCACCGCGTGGATGAAGATTGGACCGCACAGGCGCAGGCCGAGCGTACGGCGTGGGATGCCTACGTCGCAGGCAATGTCGCACATGGCAACCGCCCCAACTCGTACGCGCAGGCCATCGGCGTGGTGAACACGCTTTGCCATCCGCGTGACAGGGTGGTGACAGCGGCCGGTGGTTTGCCGGCAGAGGTCACGGCGAACTGGCGCACGCTGGGTATCGGCACGGTGGATGTGGAATTCGGCTTTTCCTGCATGGGCTATGAAATCGCCGGTGGTTGGGGCGCGCGCATCGCGCAATCGCAAGTCGAACCCGACCGCGATACCATCGTGTTTGTGGGCGACGGCAGCTATCTTTTGATGAACTCTGACATCTATTCATCTGTTTTGACAGAAAAAAAGCTGATCATCCTTGTGCTCGACAATGGTGGCTTTGCCGTTATCAACAAGTTGCAGAACAACACCGGGCAGGACAGCTTCAACAATCTGATCGCAGATTGCCCCACTATCGCTGCCCCTTTCACCGTTGATTTCGAGGCACATGCCCGCGCCATGGGGGCGATTGCGGAAACCGTCGCCAATCCCGCCGAATTGGCCAAGGCGTTCGGACGCGCCAAGGCGGCCAGCAAGACATCGGTGATCGTCATGCAGGTCGATCCCTATGAGGGCTGGACCACCAAAGGCCACGCGTGGTGGGAGATCGGCACGGCGCAGATCACCGACACGCCAGAGGTTAGCACCAAACATGCCGAGGTCGAGGCGGGACGCAGCAGACAAAGGCAGGGTGTGTGATGGCCGACCTTTCGCAGTTGGGCGCACGTCCCGTTCTGGTGATCGGTCGCGCCGGGATGGATCTTTACGCAGACCCGCCCGGCACGCGGACCGAAGACGCTAACCGCTTTACAGCGGCCTTGGGCGGATCATCGGCCAATATCGCTGTGGCGCTGGTCCGGCAGGGCGTGGCGGCGGCGTTGATGACCTGTGTCGCGGATGACGCTGTAGGGCGCTTTTGCCTGAACCAACTCGACATATATGGAATCGACCGCACCCATGTCCGCGCCGTGGGGGGTGAGGCGCGCAATTCGCTGGCCGTAGTGGAAACGCGGTCGGTGGACTGCCAGTCGGTGATCTTCCGCAACGGGGCGGCCGATTTCGAGATGACGGTGGCCGATGTCGAGGCGGTGGATTACACAGCCTACTCCGCCTTGATCACCACCGGCACGGTGCTGGCGGCCGAACCGTCGCGCACGGCCGCGTTCCGGGCCTTTGATCTGGCGCGCGCCGCCGGTCTGCCGCTGATCTTCGACATCGACTATCGCGCCTATTCTTGGCCTTCGCCCGATGTCGCCTCGCAGGTCTATTCCCGCGCCGCCGCGCTGTGCGACGTGATTGTCGGCAATGATGTGGAGTTTGGCTTCATGGCGGGCGACTATGATGCCGGGTTGGACGCCGCGCGCGCCTTGGCGAGGTCAGCACAGATCGTGGTCTACAAGCGCGGCGAACTGGGCGCGATTACCCTGACCGGCGATGCCGAATTCGCCACCGGGATCTATCCGACCAAAGCGTTGAAACCGACCGGCGCGGGCGACAGCTTTCTGGGGGCTTTTGTCGCGGCCCTGTCCGGGCAGTTGCCGTTGACCGAGTGTATCCAGCGTGGGTCCGCCGCCGCCGCCATTGTGGTGGGCCGCGTCGGCTGCGCCCCTGCGATGCCGACGGGCACTGAACTTGATGCGTTTCTTGCCACTCATCCCGCCCCTCTTGTCTGAAAGACCTGCCATGCATATTGCCCCCCATGACAACCAAAACCGCGCCATCGTCGATCTGGATGACGCGCATGTGCCGCTGGTCTATTTCAACATCATCCGGCTGAAGGCGGGCGAGACATTCGACTACCGCACCCCCGGCTATGAGACTTGCGTGGTGCCCGCCACCGGCACAGTGACCGTCGAGACGATGGGTGAAACCTTTGCCGCCATCGGCAACCGGGGCGTGGATGTCTGGGACGGCGAGCCCGAGGGGGTCTATGTACCCAGCGACGCGGGTGCGCGCGTCACCGCACTGACCGACACCGAGACATTCATCGCAGGCGCGCAATTTGGCGAAACCCTGCGTCCCTTCGCGATACGCGCAGGCGATATCGACCGGGTGCAATACGGGTCCGACGACACCAAGACCCATCGCAAGATCAAGCACATCCTTGGCGCGGGATATCACGACCGGGTGGGCCGCCTTCTGGTCAGCGAGCTTTACACCGTCGGCGCGGGCGGCTGGTCGGGGTTCCCGTCCCACAAGCACGACACCGACCGGCGGGATGGCCCCGGGGAGGAAATGATCGAAACGCGGCATGACGAATGCTACAACTTCCGCTTTCGGCCGGACTACGGCTCGGGTCTGCAAATGCTGCAACGGGTCGATAACGAACCCGGCGATGCCTATCACATCATGAACCGCTCTACCGTGCTGATCGACAAGGGCTATCACCCCTGCTGCGTGCTGCCGGGGTATGAGATGTATTACTTCACCATTCTGGGCGGCCAAAGCCAGCGCAGCCTGAAGCAGTATTTCCAGCCGACGCATGCAGCGCAACTCCACACCATTCCCGGCATCATGGATATGGTGGCAAAGTTCAAATGACGCTTGTGACGCTGGCCGATGTTCTGCAACCCGCGCTGCGGGGAGGCTATGCGGTGCCCGGCCTTGTGTGTCTGGGATGGGACGACACCCGCGCCTATGTGATGGCGGCGCAGGCGGAACGTGCGCCAGTGATCTTGCAGGCCGGGCCGGCGTGCCGGACGCACACCCCCCTGCCGGTTCTGGGCGCGATGTTCCGCCATTTGGCCGCCAGCGTTGACGTGCCGGTGGTGGCGCATCTGGACCATGGCTATTCACTGGACGAGTGTCGCGCCGCGCTGGATGTGGGATTCACCTCGGTGATGTTCGACGGATCGAACCTGCCACTGGCGCAGAACATCGCCAAGACCGCTGCCGTGGTGGAATTTGCCCATGCCGCAGGGGCATCGTGCGAGGGCGAGATCGGTTTTGTCGGCTATGCGGGCGGCGCCATATCGACAGGAACAGACCCGGAAGAAGCCGCACGCTTTTGCCGCGACACTGGCATAAATGCGATGGCGATTTCTGTGGGCAACGTTCATTTGCAGCAGGGCCCCGGCGGCGGACTGGACTTGGACCGCATCCGCGCGATCGAGGCGTTGACGGATATCCCGCTGGTCATCCATGGCGGCTCTGGCGTGCCCTTGGCGCAGCGGGCCGACCTTGCAGCCCATACCCACATCTGCAAATTCAACATCGGAACCGAATTGCGCATGGCCTTCGGTGCGGCGTTGCGGGCCGCTATAGCCAAAGACCCCAGCCGCTTTGATCGGAACGCCATTCTGATGGATACCCATCAACCGGTGTTCGATGCCGCACGCGCAGTGTTTCGCAGCACTGCGGCATCGGGCCGGGCCTGACGTCAGATCGCGGCGGGTGCCTCCGGCTCTGGCGGAACAGCCAGAACATCCACCGACGCCACCCGCAAGACCTGTTCAGTCACACTTCCCAACAGCATACGGGCCATCGCACCCTTTCCCTGAGTTGAAATGACGATCAGATCGGACTTCAGATCGGCTGCCTCCAGCAAGATCTCGGTCGCCACATTCGATTTTTCGTGTCGGACGATCTGGGTGGCCTGACCTGGCCCGAGGTCCGCCATGAATTGGGACAGCGCAGACCGCGCTTCGACGCGCTGATCGGCCAGATAGTCGGCCTGATCTTCTTCGGCCATCGTGCCCGACAGGGTCAGACGCAGCGCCGGCGCTTCGAACACAGACAGAACAGACCGCTCGGCAGTCTTGCCTATTGCCAATCCGTCAAAGCGGCGAATGGCGGCGCGGGCGGCATCTGACAGATCGGTGGTCAGCAGAACGTGTCGATAGGGCGCGAAAGGCGGGCCGTTCACCATCAGAACAGGGCAGGATACAGCCCGGATCGTCCGCTCTGCCGTGGTTCCCACAAAAGCATCGCGCAAGATCTGGCGGCGATGTGGACCAATCACCAGAAGGTCGGGTGTGGTGTCCTGGACGGCCTTGACGATCCCGGCAAAAGGATCCTCCAACAGAACCTGCACGGCACAGGATACGCCGTCATCCCGTTCCAGCGTCCGTGCCAGATCGTGCAAAAGCAGGTGTGCGTCCGCCGTTTCATGATCGACGATCCGACGGGGCCGGTCGTCATCGACGACATGGACCAGATCAAGGTGGGCCCCAGTTTCGCGCGCAAGCAACACCGCGCGCCGCAAAGCCCGGTCAGAGCGTTCCGAGAAATCCGTAGCGTGCAGGATCCTTTTCATCGACGTCCTTTCATTCCGACTGTGCATCAACAGTTGACCATGACGATCCGGTTTTTGACTTGATCGAGGTCAATCAAGTCACGCGCAACATCGCTATACTTCACCAAAATGCGGAAAAAAGGTAAATGGCAATGCCACACGAGGCTTATCAGACCGTCAAAGAGGTGGCAGACCGGCTCAAGGTCGCCGAAGCGACCGTGCGCCATTGGATCAGAGCTGGCGAGTTGCGGGCGGTGGATATCGGCAAGGGCTGGCGGATCGCAAATGCCGATCTGGACCGGTTTCTTCAGCGACACGAGACAGTTCCACGGGGCGAGAGCGGTATTGATCCTTACCGGTCCGCGGAAAGGGGCGGGTGATGCCGGTTCTGACTTCCTTTGCCGAAGTGGCACTGCTGCTGGTCATGGCCGCTGGCATCGGGCTTTTGGGCACTCTGCTGCGCCAACCGCTGATTGTCAGCTTCATTGCGGTCGGCCTTGTTGCCGGTCCCTCGGCCTTGGATGTGGTGCGCTCGGATGCCCAGATCAGCCTTCTGTCCGAGTTGGGAATCGCGGTCCTGTTGTTTCTTGTCGGGATCAAGCTGGATGTGAAACTGATCCGGTCGCTGGGGGCGGTGTCGGTCCTCACAGGGCTTGGGCAGGTCACGTTCACCGCATTTTTCGGCTATCTGATCGGACTTGCACTGGGGCTGGGGCACATCACCAGCCTGTATGTGGCGGTGGCGCTGACGTTTTCCTCGACCATCATCATCGTCAAACTTTTGTCGGACAAGCGCGAAATAGACGCGCTGCACGGGCAGATCGCGCTGGGGTTCCTGATTGTGCAGGATCTGGTTGTTGTGCTGGCAATGATAGTGTTGTCAGCCATCGGCATCGGGGGCGGCGGGGTGGACGGCCATGGCGGCGGATCTGTGGTGTCGGTTCTCGCCTCGGGCGCTGCACTGGTAGGGGCGGTTGTGCTGTTCGTTCGGTTTGCAGCCAATCCTCTGACTGAGTGGTTGGCGCGGGTGCCCGAACTTCTGGTGATTTTCGCCATCGCCTTGGCCGCGATGTTTGCTGCGATTGGCGATGCCGTGGGGCTGGGAAAAGAGGTCGGTGGCCTGATGGCCGGTATCGCCCTTGCCTCGACCGCCTACCGGGAGACGATCGCGGCGCGACTGGCACCGTTGCGGGATTTTCTGCTACTGTTCTTCTTCATCGCCCTTGGTGCGACGCTGGATCTGTCGCTACTGGGCGCGCATGTGACCGGGGCCATCATCTTTTCGCTGTTCGTTCTGATCGGCAATCCACTGATCGTGCTCGCGATCATGGGAGCCATGGGCTATCGCAAGCGGACCGGCTTTCTGGCTGGTCTGACGGTGGCACAGATCAGCGAGTTTTCGTTGATCTTCGTGGCCATGGGGGTGTCGCTGGGGCATGTGGCCGAAGATGCGCTGGGGCTGGTGACCATGGTTGGTCTGGTGACAATCGCAGCCTCGACTTACATGATTACATGGTCGCATCAGCTTTACGCCCTGTGCGAGCCCATGCTCGGGGTGTTTGAGCGCAAAGGCACCCCGCGAGAGCCTTCCGACAGTGCGGGACATCAGGGGCGGCCCTATTCTATCATCATCGTCGGACTGGGCCGCTTTGGCACGGCCATCGGCATCCGGTTGCAAAAACGTGGCGTTCGGGTGCTGGGGGTGGATTTCAACCCGCTGGCGGTGCGGCGGTGGCGTGAATTGGGGCTGGAGGCCGAATTCGGCGATGCGACGGACCCGGAATTTGTGGTCGAACTGCCCTTCCATGGGGTCGATTGGATCGCATCGACGGTGCCTATGCATCCCACCGGCCTCAGCCACGAGGACGCGCGCACCACCTTTGTCCAACTGATACGGACCGCGGGATTTTCTGGCCGGATCGCGGCGGCGGCACATAGCACGGCAGATACCGCAACGCTGTTCGGTGCCGGCGTTGATATGGTGTTGGAGCCGTTTCAAGACGCCGCAGACCGCGCGGTCGACCTTCTGTGTGGCGGCGAGGCCGAAGAGCGGACCGACATACCGGAAATTTCCACCGAAGGTCGTGCTGCCACGTGATGGCGCGACACAACCGAAAAAAGGAGCCTGATCATGAACCGTCTTTCAGGAAAGACCGCGATTGTCACCGGGGGTGCCGTCGGCATTGGCCGCGCCTGTGTGGAACGCATGGCAGAAGAAGGCGCGAAGGTCGCGATCTTTGATGTGCTGGAAACCGAAGGGCAGGATCTGGCCGGATCGCTTGTGGCACAGGGGTATGAAGTTGCATTCTGGGCGGTCGATGTCACCAATGAGGTCAGCGTAAAGGCGGCAATTGATGCCGTTGCCGCCAAGTTCGGCGGGTTGCATGTAATGGTCAACAACGCCGGGATCTCGGGTTCTCCCAAGCCCACCGATCAAGTGACAGAGGCGGAATGGGATCATGTTCAGTCGGTGAACGTGAAGGGTGTGTTCTTTGGCACCAAACACGCGATCCCACATCTGCGCGCGGCTGGCCAAGGTTCTGTCATCAACCTGTCGTCGATTGCGGGGTTGATCGGCATTGGCGGCATCGCACCCTATCATGCCTCCAAAGGGGCGGTGCGACTGATGACCAAGAACGACGCGATCACCTATGCGCCCGACCAGATCCGGGTGAATTCCATTCATCCGGCCTATATCTGGACACCGATGGTGGAAAACCACCTGCGCGCCACCTCGGACGATCTGGAGGCGGCCAAGGCGGCGGCAGGGTCGGTGCATCCCTTGGGCCATATGGGCAAACCGGATGATGTTGCATGGGCAGCCGTGTTCCTTGCCTCGGACGAGGCCGGGTTCATCACCGGGTCAGAGCTGGTTGTTGATGGGGGCTATACCGCACGATGACCCAAGGCCAAGACCAGACCCCGCCTTTGACCGACCCGCACAGCCAGCCGGCGCAAGCCTGTCTTGCCGCCCTTGATGCGCCCGCAGATGGGTTGACCGGAGTCGAAGCGGCCCAGCGTCTGAAGCAGCACGGGCCCAACCGACTGCCGGAGGTTCGGTCGCGTAGTCCGCTGCTGCGATTTCTGGCGCAGTTCAACAACGTGCTGATCTATGTGTTGCTGGGGGCGGCCGTCGTCACCGGAGCGTTGGAGCATTGGATCGACACCGGGGTCATTCTGGCCGTCGTCTTGGCCAACGCGCTGATTGGATTCGTTCAGGAGGGCAAGGCCGAAGCCGCCATGGCGGCGATCCGGGGCATGCTGGCGCCGCGCGCTGCCGTGCTGCGCGACGGCAAGCGGATGACGGTCGATGGCGCAACGCTTGTCCCCGGCGACATCGTACTGCTGGAGGCGGGCGACAAAGTGCCAGCCGACTTGCGCGTGACCGAAGCACGGGGGCTTGCGGCACAAGAGGCAATCCTGACCGGGGAATCCGTTCCGGTGGAAAAGGGCACCACACCCGTTGGGGCAGAGGTGCCGCTGGGTGATCGCAGGTCGATGCTGTGGTCCGGCACACTGGTCACCCAAGGCACCGCGCGCGGTCTGGTGGTGGCAACAGGGGCCGGGACCGAAATCGGCCGCATCGGCGGATTGCTGGCCGGAGTCGAGCAACTGACGACTCCGCTGGTCGCGCAGATGGACCATTTCGCGCGCTGGCTGTCGGTTCTGATCGTGTTGATCGCAGGGCTTTTGCTGGCCTATGGCACCGTTGTCAGGCATCAGGACTTTTCCGAGATGTTCATGGCAGTGGTCGGCGTGGCCGTGGCCGCGATCCCCGAAGGTTTGCCTGCGGTGATGACGATTACATTGGCCATCGGCGTTCAGGCCATGGCGCGGCGCAACGCGATCGTGCGCCGTCTTCCGGCGATCGAGGCCATCGGGTCGGTTTCGGTGATCTGCACCGACAAGACCGGAACGTTGACACGCAATGAAATGGTTGTGACGGCGGTCGAAACACCCGATGGCGTATTTGCCATCGACGGAGACGGCTATGCCCCCGAAGGCGATGTGACGCCGCCAGGTGATCTTGGCCGACTGGCGCGCGCCGCAGCCCTGTGCAACGACGCGGCAATCGCTTCGCGTGACGGGCAATGGGCGGTCGAAGGCGACCCGATGGAGGGCGCGCTGCTGGCTTTTGCCGGCAAGGTCGAGCCAGAGATCGCAGCACCGCGACTGGACGCCATACCTTTTGACAGCCGACACCGGTTCATGGCCGTGCTCACGCACGCCACCGAGGGGAACATTGTTCATGTCAAGGGTGCGCCTGAACGGGTGCTGATGATGTGCAAAGGGATTGAGGTGGACCATTGGCATCGAAGGGCCGACGCCATGGCGGGACAGGGCTTGCGTGTTCTCGCCCTCGCCGAGCGGGCTGAAAGCGGGGATCGGATTGACCCCGCTGCTCTGGACGGCACACTGACATTTCTTGGGCTTGTCGGCCTGATCGATCCGCCCCGCGCCGAAGCCATTGCCGCCGTGGCAGAATGTCGGGCGGCCGGAATCCGGGTGAAGATGATCACCGGCGATCACGCCGGAACCGCCGCCGCCATCGCGGCCCAGATCGGACTGGAAAATCCCGGTCGGGTGTTGACCGGGGTGGATCTGGACGCCATGGATGACGCGCAACTGGCGCTGGAGGTGGCGGGGGTCGATGTCTTTGCCCGCACCAGCCCAGAACATAAATTGCGGCTGGTCACAGCGTTGCAGGCCAATGGTCTGTCTGTTGCGATGACGGGCGATGGCGTGAACGACGCCCCTGCCCTCAAACGCGCGGATGCCGGCATCGCAATGGGGCTGAAGGGCTCTGAAGCGGCAAAGGAAGCTGCCGATCTGGTGCTGGCCGACGACAATTTTGCCAGCATCGCAGCGGCGGTGCGTGAAGGGCGCACGGTCTATGATAATCTGAAGAAAGTGATCAGCTGGACCCTGCCCACCAACGCGGGGGAGGCCATGGTGGTCATTCTGGCGTTGCTTTTGGGCATGTCGCTGCCTGTCACCCCGGTCCAGATCCTTTGGATCAACCTGATCACCGGGATCACCCTCGGCATCGCCCTTGCATTCGAGCCGACAGAGGCAGGCACGATGGCCCGCCCACCCCGCCCGCGCCATGCACCGATCCTGTCGGGGACATTGGTCTGGCACGTTATCATGGTAGCACTTTTGTTTATGGCAGCGGTCTTCGGCATTTTTGCCTATGCCAAGGACAAGGGCTATCCGCTGGAACTGGCGCAGACCATGGCGATGAACACGGTGGTCGTGCTGGAGATCTTCCATCTGTTCTTCATCCGCAACATCCACAGCACCTCGCTGACCTGGGCTGCGGTTCGCGGTACGCGCGTGGTGTGGACGGTGGTCATCTCGATCACCGCTGCACAGTTTGCGATCACCTATCTGTCGCCCCTACAGCAGATCCTTGGCACCCGCTTTGTGCCGCTGACCGACGGGCTTTTGATCGTTGGGATCGGTATCGCGTTCTTTGCGATCATCGAAATCGAAAAGCAGATCCGGCTGGGGTTAAAAGGATGACGCACCCCCTGTCGCGCCATTTGCCCAAACGCCGCTCTGGTCGCATAGTCGGGTGGCAAACCTGCTGCAGCCACCCCTCGCATCAAGGCGACCCTTACAGGTTCAACAGGAGGCCCCGATGACCCTCGCTCCGCAAAAGCCGAAACAAACGACCAATCCTCCAGCGCCCACAGCAGGGCTTCCGGCGGTGATCCCGCCACAATCTGACCCGGCGCAGGACCATCCTCACAGGAATTTTGACCGGGCAGCCCGTGGCGCGATGGCGCGCCTGAGCGGTGGCGTATCGACCCATGCCTTCACCGAAGCCTGGAGCGACTGGGCCCAGCATATGGCACGCTCGCCCGGCCGCCAGATGGAATTGGCCGAGCATGCCCAGCAGAATGTGCTGAAACTGATGGCCATGGTGACAACTCCGGGGGCCGAACCGCCGTTCGCCCCAAAATCCTTTGACCATCGCTTTGACCATCCCGATTGGCAAAAGCTGCCATTCCGGCTGTGGCAACAGGGATTCCTGGCGGTGCAGGACTGGTGGGACCATGCCACCGACCCGATGCGCGGCCTGCGCCCCGAGGATGCCGAGCGCACGCGGTTTCTGGCCCGACAGACCCTTGATCTTGTGTCGCCGTCCAACTTTCCCATGCTAAACCCTGAAATTCTGGCCGAAACGGCCCGGACGGGCGGTCGCAATCTGACCGAAGGGGCGGGACATTTCACGCATGACATGCTGAAAACGCTCTCCGGTCAGCGCGACCCTGCACCAGAGGGCTTTCAAATCGGCAAGGATCTGGCCTGCACGCCCGGTGAGGTGGTGTTCCGCAACGATCTGTTCGAGCTGATACAATATGCCCCGCAAACCGATACAGTGCAGACGCGGCCGATCCTGATCGTTCCTGCGTGGATCATGAAATATTACATCCTTGATCTGTCGCCGCACAATTCCATGGTGCGCTATCTGGTGGAACAGGGCTTCACGGTCTTCATGATCTCGTGGTGCAATCCGACCGCAGACCAGCGCGATCTTGCGCTGGAAGATTACCGCACGCGCGGTGTGATGATGGCGCTGAACGAGGTCAACACCATCGTGCCCGACACGCCCGTTCATGCGGTCGGATACTGCCTTGGCGGCACGATTCTGGCCATCTCGGCAGCCACCATGGCGCGGGACGGCGATGAGCGTCTGGCATCGGTGACACTGATGGCGGCGCAGGTGGATTTTGCTGAAGCCGGTGAATTGCTGATGTTTCTTGACGAAAGCCAGATCGCTTTTCTGGAAGATCTGATGTGGGAACAGGGCTATCTTGACCGCCCGCAGATGGCGCGGGCCTTTGCCACGATCCGGGCCGAGGATCTGATCTATACCCGCAATGTGCAACGCTACTTTCTGGGTCGCGATGATCTGCCCAGCGATATGGGAGTCTGGAACGCCGACACGACGCGCATGCCGGCGCGGATGCATTCCGAATATCTGCGCGCATTGTTCCTTGAAAACCGGCTGACTGCGGGACGGTTTGCCGTTCAGGGCCGGGTCATTGCCCTGAAGGATATTTCCGCGCCCCTGTTCGTTATCGCCACGGAAACCGACCACATCGCGCCATGGCGGTCGGTGTATAAAACGCAGTTGTTTACCGACTGCGACCTGACTTTCGTGCTGACCAAGGGTGGCCACAATGGCGGCATCATCAGCGAGCCGGGCCACAAGGGACGGCATTTCCGCATCTCGCACCGCCCGGCCGGGGCGCTTTATGTCGGGCCGGACGCGTGGCTGGCACAGAACGACCCCATAGCAGGATCGTGGTGGCCGCAGTGGGCGGAATGGCTCGCGTCATTGGGGGAGGGCATGGGCCCTGCCCCCGCAATGGGCGCGACGGTCAAAGGACGTCGTCCGCTTGGCGCTGCGCCCGGAACCTATGTTTTCCAGCGCTAAAACCGCGGATGGCTTCACGCCCCACGGGCACCTTGCGTCCCGGACCGGGTGCCGACAGCGCAGGCATCGTGGATCACCCGTGTTCGGGGGCCTTTCTTGACGGCGCTATATAGGGGCGGGTCACGTCCTCCAACCGCAGATTGACCGTTTCAACATCCATCGCAATGGCCCCGTCCCCGGCCAGAGTCAGCGTCAGGGTGCCCATGCCATCTTCACCCGACGTGAAGTCCATCGTCAAAAGCGACAGGATGGTGTCGCGGTCACTGCGGTCGATGCCTGTGCTGCGCAGACGCAACACATCCTCAATCACCAATACGCTGCGCACCCGCTCATAAGGGCGCCTGGCCACCTCGGCTGCTGTGCGGTCTTCCCAGCGAAACCGGTTGAGCAGGATCGCAAAGCGCCGCGCTTTGGCATCAAAGCGCATTTCGGTGATCGGGAACACAGAATCCTGCACCAATGCCGCGACGACAGGCAGGTCGGCCGGTTCCTGTGCGATCAGACGCAAGGGGGCTTCGTCACCGTCTTCAAAGCGCGCATCTGTCATCCGTTTTCCCTGATCCGTTCGATCTTTGCCCCACAGGCCGACAGCTTTTCCTCGACCCGTTCATAGCCGCGATCCAGATGATACACCCGACGCACCACGGTTTCACCTTCCGCCGCAAGTCCGGCAAGGATCAAACTGACACTGGCCCGCAGGTCGGTCGCCATCACCGGCGCCCCTTTCAGCTTGTCCACCCCGGTCACGGTCGCGGTTCCACCATGCACATCTATCTTTGCCCCCATGCGGATCAGTTCGGGGGCATGCATGAAACGGTTCTCGAAGATCTTTTCCTCAAGAACGCTGACGCCATCCGCGGTGCACAGCAGCGCCATCATCTGGGCCTGAAGATCGGTTGGAAAACCGGGGAACGGTTCGGTCGTCACGTTCACAGCCGACACCTGACCATTTTTGCGGCTGACCTTCAAGCCGCGCGCGGTTTGCGTAACCGACACGCCGGCCTCATCCAGCTTCTCGGCAAACGCGCCCACCAGATCCAGTGTGCCGCCCAGACATTCAACCTCACCGCCGCAAATGGCGGGGACAAGCATATATGTGCCCAACTCTATCCGGTCGGTCACAACCGGATGGGTCGCGCCATGGAGCCGGTCCACGCCCTGAATGGTGATGGTACTGGTGCCTTCGCCATCGATCTGAGCGCCCATCTTGCGCAGGCAGCGCGCCAAGTCGACAATTTCAGGTTCGCGCGCTGCGTTTTTCAAGATCGTTGTGCCCTTGGCCAAAGTCGCCGCCATCAACGTATTTTCCGTGGCCCCGACCGAGACGAACGGGAATTCGAACATGGCCCCCTTCAACCGGCCACCGACGGCCTTGGCATGCACATAGCCATCGCGAAGGTCCAACGCCGCACCCATCGCCTCCAACGCCTTGAGGTGCAGATCCACCGGCCGCGCCCCGATGGCACAGCCACCTGGCAAAGAAACGATCGCATGACCATCGCGTGCCAGCATCGGTCCCAACACAAGGATCGAGGCCCGCATCTTGCGCACGATGTCATAGTCGGCAGTATGGTTTGAAATCGCATGGCTCGACATCGCCAGCACCAAGCCATTTTGCAAACTGGCAACCTCGGCTCCGAGAGATTCCAGAAGTTGTGTCATGGTGGCGATATCGGACAAACGCGGCGCATTGGTCAGCGTCAGCGGCTCTTCTGACAGCAGAGTGGCCGGCATCAGGGTCAGACACGCGTTCTTGGCCCCTGCGATTGGAATAACGCCGTTCAACGCGCCGTTGCCCTTTACCAGAATCGAATCCATAGCCTGCCCTATTCCTTGCCCGCGTCGGTGCCTTGGTCCGACTCTGCCCCTGTGTCCACATCTGCCGATTTTTTTCCGCCCCCGCGCACCTTTGCCTGTGCCTTGCGCCGGGCCATATTGGCCTTCAGCGCCGCCTTGAGACGCGCGTCGCGCACCTGTGAGGCCCGCAGATGCCCTGTGTTGCCTGGAGTTTTGTCGGTTTCTTCCGTCATTGCAGCCGCTATAGCGCAGCCCACCGACTTGGTCCAGAGTCCCAGAAAAGGGGCTTGCACAGCGCGGCAATTGCGACTATTCACCCGCCACGTATCGACGGGTGGCTGTCGAACCGCGTCAGCGCTGCAGCAGCTCAGTGGTAGAGCACTCCCTTGGTAAGGGGCGGCTACGGAGGCGGAAGTGGTTGTTAAGGTGAGGGATTTC
>JBKBOF010000011.1:0-35167 GCA_046294955.1 Paracoccaceae bacterium | reverse complement strand
GGGCACAAGGCGGCAGAGATCATCGCGGGAAAGCGCCCCGGCGGTATTGTTGGCGGAGAAATCATCGAACTAAGCCCAACATTGCAATTGGGCGACACCATTCGAAAAACCTGAGCAGGCCGTCAGACCCTTGGCACCAGTCGTTTGATTGCCGCAACATGATCGGCTGAAGCGGCCATGGCATCGGCAGCCAGTGTGCGGGCGTCATCCAAGAGCGTTTCCGCCGGGCAGATCCGGTCCACGAGACCCCACGCCATAGCCTCGGCCGCTTCAATCCTTGCCCCACCCATCAGAATCATCTTGGTCCGGGCTGGACCGATCAAAGCGGCCATTCGGCGTGGGTCAGAGGGTTGGGGCAGAAATCCCAGTTTCATCACCGGATAGAAGAATTTGGCCGCAGCCACCGACAACCGCACATCGCAAGCAAGCACCATACCCATGGCGCCACCGGCCAAGGTGCCATTCAGCGCAGTGATGGTCAGGCATGGCAATCCTGCGATCCGAGACGAAAGTCTTTCCCAGATCGGGTCGGTGGCAAGACCGGCGCGCGCATCATCCAAATCTGCGCCCGCCGAAAACACATGACCTGCGCCCGTCAGAATGACGGAGCGAATGCCTTTCATTTCGGCCTGCGCAAGTGCACTGTCGAGTTCTTCCAGCATCAGGCGCGTCAGCGAATTGGCCTTGTCCGGACGGTTCAGTGTTAGGGTCAGCAGACGGCCTTCAACTTCGACATTGATCATTCGAACGCTCCCACAGCACGGCGGATGCCTTCGTCGCGCAGACTGATTTCCTTGCCCAACCACGCATCACCGCCCTCCCCGCACATCCAGAGCAGGCATTTTGCCGGCCACTCGGCAGGAATGTGAACTGACGGGTCAAGTGCTGCCACTGGGTTAATGCCGCTGGCCTTGATCCTGACTTGCATGTCGGTGGCCACCGTTCCCGGCGACAGGCCCATGATGCGCAAACCATTCGCTGCCTCTTCCAGATGGGCGGCTCGGGTCAGCATCGCGGCCCCTGCCTTTGCGGAACAATAGGCGCTCCACCCTTCCAAGGGCGTACTGGCCGCGCCGGAACTGACGGTGATGATGGTGCCCCCGCCGGCCGATTTCATCACCGGAATAGCCGCGCGCATGCCGTAAAACACACCCTTCAGGTTGATGTCGATGGATTGGCCCCAAGCGGCGATATCGGCATCTTCCAGCCGAGCAATCGGGTCGATGACGCCAGCATTGTTGATCAGCGCGTCCAGCCGCCCCCAACGCGCCACAACGGTCTGAACAGCGGACTGCACAGCGGCCCAATCGGCGACATCGCACCGCACGGCCATGGCAGACTCGCCGATCTGCCCGGCCAAAGCCACAATTTCGCGCTCAGACCGCGCCAGCAGCGCCACACGCCAACCGGCGCTTGCAAATTCTTTCGCTGCGGCGGCGCCGATGCCGCGGCTGGCACCGGTAATCATCACCACTTGACCTGTCATCGCACACCTCTTGCCATTTGATGCCATGAATTAGCCCAAGCCAGGCAGGTTCGGAAACCCTTGACCGCTGCATCGTGCAGCATGAGGATATGGCAATCATGAATTTTTCGGAAAGGTGCATTATGAATACGTCATCCTTAGCGGTAACGACCTCTTTTTTTGCGATGCTTGTGGCATCATCCGCACTGGCTGCGGTCACACCCGAGGAGGTGTGGCAAAACTGGCAAAAGCTGAGTGCGAGTTACGGACAAGCGATGGTTGCAGATTCTGTCGTACGCGAAGGCGACACCCTCGTTGTCACGGGCATGAAGACAAGCATGAATCAGGACGGCGGCACCCTGGAAGGACGGCTGGAGGAGATCCGGTTTCGCGATCTTGGAAACGGCACTGTCGAAGTTACCATGTCCGATACCTATCCGGTCGCCATGACACTGCCAACAAACAACGGTGACGTCGAGGAGTTGCGGATCACTGTCAAGCAGCCCGGACTAAAGATGATCGCAGGGGGCAGCGCGACCGAAACAGACTACCAGCTTGACGCTCCGACGCTTGCCTTTGCCGTTCAGGCCAGCAAAGGCGGGGCTTCAGTTGCCGATATCAACGCAACGCTGCAAGGTATGACCGGCACATACAAAGTGGTCGAAACCGGTGCGACCAGCACACTCGACACCACCTTGAAGGCCGACGACCTGATGTTTACCGTTGCGGCAAAGAACGGGAACGACGGGTTCGACATGCAGGGCAATCTTGCTGGACTCAGCATTGCTTCGACGGGAACGTTCCTTGGCATGGCCGCCATGGAAAACATCGCGCAAGCCTTGCGCGACGGTTTCACCTCGACCGTCGATTTCAGATACGGTGCCGGGACATTTACCATCGACGCGCTGAATTCCGGAAAGCCTGCAAAAGTCATTGCAAGCAATGAATCCGGGTTTCTGAACATGGCCTTGGCTGGAGACGCCCTAAACTACGGCGCCGGCGGGACAGGTGTGGTGATGACATTTTCGGGGGCTGAAATTCCCTTTCCCGAAGTGAAGCTGACGTATGGGGAAGCGTCCTTCCGATTCCTGATGCCGCTTTCGGCTTCGGACACGCCGTCGGACTATTCGTTCCTGACAAGAATTGTCGATTTGACGATCTCGGACGAAATCTGGGGTATGATCGATCCGACGTCCACTTTGCCGCGCGACCCGGCGACGGTGATCATTGATGCCAAGGGCACGGCTCGCTTGACCGCCGATCTGATGGACGAGTCGGCAATGAAGGCTTTGGGTGATCAGCCGCCGGGGGAATTGCACTCACTTGATGTGACCAACCTGACCGCAAAGATCGCCGGGGCCGAATTGACCGGGGCGGGTGCCTTCACCTTTGACAATTCAGATTTGACCACGTTCGACGGCGTGCCTGCTCCCACCGGCAAGATTGATCTGGTGTTGAAGGGCGGCAACGGGCTGTTGGACAAGCTGGTGGCCATGGGTATTGTGCCACAGGACCAAGCCATGGGCGCGCGCATGATGATTGCGATGTTTGCCAAACCGGGCGAAGGGCAGGATGTTCTGAATTCAACGCTCGAATTCCGCGACAAGGGCTTTTTTGCCAATGGTCAACGGCTGAAATAAAGCTGGTCAATCCCTGCACAGGCCCCTGAAACGATCAGGGGCCTTTGTCCTGACTTGCAGGCCGGGGCAGGACGGACTACCTCCGCCAGAGCACAGTGCAAGGAACCTGCCATGACCGAACTTTCACGCCTGACCGATGCCCTGCTGTCGGCCGCTCGCCGCGCCGGGGCCGATGAGGCTGATGCGCTGGCCATGGATGGAACATCTCTTTCCATCGACATCCGCGCCGGAAAGCTGGAACAGGCGGAACGATCCGAAGGCATCGAGATTGGCCTGCGGGTGTTGATCGGCGGACGTCAGGCCTGTGTGTCGGCGTCTGACATATCGCAGGCCACGATGACTGCCCTTGCCGAGCGTGCGGTCGCCATGGCGCGCGAGGCCCCGGTGGATCCGTATGTCGGTCTGGCCGATGCCGACCAGATTGCGACCACCTGGGATCTGGCGGCGCTTGATCTGGCTGACCCTGCTGCGGAACCGGGCGCGACAGAGCTTGAGTCAGCGGCAAGGGCGGTCGAGTCTGCGGCCATGGCACGGGCCGGGATCACGCAAGTTGAGGCGTCAGCCAGTTATTCGCGGCGCGCAATGCATATGGCGGCGACAAACGGGTTTTCGGGTGGCTACGGCCGCACGTCACATTCCCTGTCCGCGGTAGCGTTTACCGGATCGGACACAGCGATGGAGCGGGACTGGGCCGCCGAAGGTCGGATCTATGCCAGCGACATGCCGGACGCGACCGGTATCGGCGCGCTTGCAAGCGAGCGCGCCTTGCAACGCGCGGGTGCCGTGAAGCCCAAGACCGGGACGTTTCCGGTGCTGTTTGACGAGCGCGTGGCCGCAAGCCTGATCGGGCATCTGCTGTCGGCGGCGAATGGTGCTGCGATTGCACGGGGGGCGTCATGGTTGCGCGATGCCTTGGGCCAACAGGTGTTGCCCGCGCATCTGTCGGTGATCGAAGACCCACATCGGGTGCGGATCGGGGCCAGCCGGCCATTCGACGGCGAGGGCCTGCCGACGAAACGGCGGGTGATTGTCGAGAATGGTGTTCTGACCGGCTGGACATTGGATCTTGCCACGGGCCGCAAGCTGGGGATGCCGTCAACGGCCAATGCGGCGCGCGGCACATCTTCGCCTCCGTCACCATCGACCAGCAATATCGACCTGACACCGGGCGATGCGTCGCGTGATGACCTGATCGCGCAGATGGGAACCGGCCTTTTGGTGACCTCGATGATCGGATCCACAATCAGCGCGACCACGGGTGATTATTCGCGTGGGGCGGCGGGGTTCTGGGTGGAAAACGGGGTGATCCAGTATCCGGTGAACGAATGTACAATTGCTGGCAACCTGCGCGACATGCTATTGCGCATCATCCCGGCAAATGACGCGCGGGCACATCTGTCCACCCGTGTACCCTCACTGTTGGTCGACGGGATGACCCTTGCCGGGGCCTGATCTTGACTTGATTGCGGAAGCCGCGTGTCGCGCGGGCGAAATCGCCATGCGGTTCTGGCGGCGCGATCCAAAAGTATGGGACAAAGGCGGCGACCACGGCCCGGTGACAGAGGCCGATCTGGCCGTGAATGACATGCTGAAGCAGGTCTTGCTGAGCGCCCGACCCAGCTACGGCTGGCTGTCCGAAGAAACCCCCGACACCGCAGCGCGCCTGTCGGCACATCGGGTTTTCATTCTGGACCCGATCGACGGAACCCGCGCCTTTGTGGCCGGAGAAGACAATTTTGCCGTGTCGCTGGCCGTGGCCGAGGCAGGCCGCGTAATCGCCGGCGCCGTGATGATGCCTGCGAAAAACCGGCTCTATACCGGCGAAATCGGCGGGCCAGCGCTGTGCAATGGTGTTGAAATCCGGGTCGGCCAACGCGAAGAGCTGGTGGGATCAAACCTGCTGGCAACCAAGGTGAACATGGAGCCGATGCATTGGCCCGGTGGCGTGCCGGATCTGAAGCGCAGCTTCCGGACCTCGCTGGCGTATCGGCTCTGTCTGTCGGCCGAAGGGCGATATGACGGGATGATTACCTTTCGCGACACTTGGGAATGGGATATCGCGGCAGGCAGTCTGATTTGCGATTGCGCGGGGGCCAAGGTCACAAACCGGTCAGGCGCAACGCTGCGCTTCAATTCGCCAACGGCGATGACAGCCGGTGTGATCGCAACAAACCCCGCATTGCATCAGGCAATCATGGCGCGGCTGTAAGAAAAAGGGGGAAGCCGCAGCTTCCCCCTTTTCAGTTAGCGCTTTGCGCCTTTTGGCGGCACAAATCGTTTTGACGTATCCTTTGCATCGGCACGCGGGCGGGCCGGTGCGTCAAACTTGCGAGCAAAGGGCTTTTTACCCTCTGGTCCACCGGATTTGAACCCACCCGCCTTGGCAGCCGGCTTCCCCTCGCGTTTGGCGAAAGGCCGCGCCTCATCACCTTTGGGCGCATAGGTACGCTTTTCTGCCCGGTCGCCTTCGGCCTTGGGCTTATATCCGGTGCCTTCGGCGGCATGGCTTTTGAACCCTGCCGCACGCGCCGGCTTATCCGGGCTGCCGCCATGGGATTTGAAACCGCTGGACTTGAACTTGGAACCACCGGCCGGAGCATCTTCGCGCTTGGCATAAGGCTTTCGCTCCGCGCCATCACGGGGGGCATAAGGCTTGCGGTCACTATCCTCGCGTTTGGCATAGGGCGTGCGTTCTGCCGTAGCGCGCGATGCATAGGGCTTGCGGTCGACATCTTCACGCTTGGCGTAAGGCTTGCGCTCTGCGCCTTCGCGGGGCGCATATGGCTTGCGGTCGCTGTCCTCGCGTTTGGCATAGGGCGTGCGCTCTGCCGCTGCGCGGGGTGCATAGGGCTTGCGGTCGCCATCTTCACGCTTGGTGGAGGGCTTGCCCTCTGCGTCGTCGCGTTTGACATAGGGTTTGCGTGCCGGGGCGGCGACTATCGCATCATCTTCGACCACACGCGGTGGCTTTGGCTTGTAAGCCGGGCGATCTTCGCGCTCGGGTCGGGCAGCGCGGGGGGCACGCTCCGGCCGGTCAAGACTTGGCTCACCCTCCATCCGCGACATCACAAGACCGGGCTCCAGTTCCAACTGAGCTCCAAACCGGCCGGCAAGCGGTTCGGCGATCTGCACATAGGTCACGTCTTCCTTGACCCGGATCGCCCCGATGCCGTCCTTTGAGATACCCGCACCGTCACAGATCTTCGGCAGAATCCAACGCGCTTCGGCCCGACCAGAATGGCCGACTGTAAGGGTGAACCAGACCGATGGGCCAAACTCGCCGCGCTCTCGCGGGGCAGCAGCAGGCGGTGGCGGCAGGCTGTCGGACAGGACTTCCGGCGCAGACCGCCCTTCACGCCACAGGCGGATGAAGGCGGCGGCGGTTTGCTCGGCACCAAAACGCTCGATGAGAGTCGAAACCATCGCCGCTTCGTCGCCCACGGCCTCACTCAAAGCGGGGTGTTCCAGAATGCGCTGGTCATCCTTGGCCTGCACTTCTTCGGCACTGGGGGCCTTGACCCATTGTGCCACAACCTTGGCGCCTGCCAGCAGACGCTGGGCCTTTTTCGCCTCGGCCGGGGGCACGATCAGCGCAGAAACACCTTTGCTGCCTGCGCGGCCGGTCCGGCCGGAGCGGTGCAGCAAAGTATCGGAGTTTGACGGCAGATCCGCGTGGATCACCAGTTCCAGACCCGGAAGGTCGATGCCGCGCGCAGCCACATCGGTAGCGATACACACCCGGGCGCGACCATCGCGCAGCGATTGCAGCGCGTGGGTACGTTCCTGTTGGCTCAACTCACCCGACAGCGCCACGGCCTGAAAGCCACGATTGGTCATGCGGGCCATCAGATGCGTCACGTTCATCCGCGTCTTGCAGAACACGATCGCGGTCGGCGCATCGTAAAAGCGCAGCGTGTTGAAAATCGCATGCTCGCGGTCGCGCGAGGCAACCGACATGGCGCGATATTCAATATCGGCGTGCTGTTTGGTTTCACCCTTGGCGATGATGCGCATGGCATCACGCTGGAAGGTGCGGGCCAGTGTTTCGATCTCTTTCGGCACAGTGGCCGAAAACATCAAGGTGCGGCGGTCTTCAGGCGCCGCACCAAGAATGAATTCCAGATCCTCGGCAAAGCCCAGGTCCAGCATCTCGTCCGCCTCGTCCAGCACTGTGGCGCGGCAGAACGACAGGTCGAGCGAGCCGCGTTCGATGTGGTCGCGCAAACGCCCTGGCGTGCCGACAACGATATGGGCACCACGATCCAGTGCGCGCTTTTCGGTGCGGTAATCCATACCGCCAACGCAAGATGCAATTTGCGCGCCCGCAACACCATAAAGCCAATCCAGCTCGCGCTTGACCTGCAATGCCAATTCGCGCGTCGGTGCCACGACCAGCGCAATTGGCTTGTCGGCATACAGCAGGCGATCAGAGCCCGCCAGAATTTCTGGCGCAATCGCCAAACCAAAGGCCACGGTTTTGCCTGAGCCGGTCTGTGCCGATACCAGCAGGTCACGACCTTCCACGCCCTCGGCGAGAACAGCCAGTTGCACTGCCGTAAGGACTTCATAGCCCTTGGCTTCCAAAGCCTGCGCCAGCGGCGCGGCCACGTTAAATTCGTTCATATCCATGTCCAAAAGGGGGGGCGCCCATGCGCCCGTGAAGCCCTGTGCGGCGCCTTCTTTCCCTTTTGGCCGCGGGCCTCCTCGCCCTGCGTGCCCCCGGAATCCTCGGGCCGACTTGTGGGCAATACCGGAAACAGGTGGGCTTGTATAGCAAAAGCTGGGATTCCGTGGCGTTTCATCGTGTGGAAGACCGCAATCCAATTCCTTGAAAACGGGGTTTTGGCGTTGTCACTGGGGGGTCCGGCACCTGACAGTCTGTTGATCCAATGAGGCGACGCATGACCGGAACCTATTTCAAGAATGGCGCGATAGAAGCCGCGCAGGCCACAGATTTGTCGGCCAAAGTCAGCGGCATGCTGGCCGAACTTGAAGCCGGGGGCGAGCCCACGGCGCGTCGCATGGCCCGCGAGCTGGACGGCTACGAAGGCGAGATTGTTCTGTCGGCAGATACCATCGCAGCAGCATGCGCCCGAGTTCCGCAGGAGCTCAAGGAAGACATCGCCTATGCCCAAGAGAACATCGCCCGCTTTGCTCAGGCCCAGCGCAACAGTATTGCCGAGACCGAGGTGGAGCTGCGCCCGGGCCTGACCGCCGGGCAACGGCTGATCCCGGTACAAGCCGCGGGCTGTTATGTGCCGGGTGGTCGATACAGCCATATCGCAAGCGCCATGATGACAGTGACCACAGCACGCATGGCGGGCGTTCCCCATATCGCCGCAGTCTCTCCGCCACGCTCAGGCGCAGTGGGTGGCATACCGGATGCCATCCTCTACACGCTGCACACCTGCGGCGCTGACCGCATCCTCGCGCTGGGCGGAATTCAAGGTATTGCCGCCATGGCCTTCGGGCTGTTCGGCCTTCCACGAGCCGACATTCTGGTCGGCCCCGGCAATCAATATGTAGCCGAGGCCAAGCGTCTGCTCTATGGTCGCGTCGGCATTGACATGGTGGCGGGGCCAACCGATTCCCTTGTGATCGCCGACCGCACAGCTGATCCTTTGACCGTGGCGTGGGATCTGATCGGTCAAGCCGAACACGGCGCAAACTCTCCGGTCTGGCTGGTGACCGACAGCGTTGATCTGGCGACCGAAGTCGCCCGTCTTGCGCCACTCTGCGCCGCTGAATTGCCACAACCCAACCGCAGCGCCGCCGAGGCAGCCTGGGCCGGGCTGGGCGACATCATTTTGTGTGACGGCCGCGACGCCATGGCCGCCGAAGCCGACAGGATCGCCCCCGAACACCTGCACGTCCAAGCCGCCGACCTGGACTGGTGGAAGTCCCGGCTGACCGCCTATGGCTCGCTCTTTCTTGGGGCGGAAACGACGGTTGCTTTTGGGGACAAGGCGGCAGGCACCAATCACGTGCTGCCCACCTCGGGTGCGGCACGCTATACTGGCGGGCTTTCCGTGCACAAGTTCCTGAAAACCGTCACCTGGCAGCGTGTCACAGCCGAAGCCCTGCCCCGCCTGGCTGCCGTCACCGCAAACATCAGCCGGTTCGAAGGCATGGAGGGCCATGCCCGCACCGCCGATATCCGACTTGAGAAGTATGTCTCGCCCGGCCATGCTGTGCCCCGACCCTGATTTCATCTGTTCCCAAATATCCCGGGGTCCGGGGCAGAGCCCCGGGTTCCTCAGCGCAGAAAGACCGTTCCCATGCATCTCTCCCGCTTTCCCCGCATCCGGCTCGCCCACCTCCCCACACCCCTTGAACCGATGCCGCGACTGACGGCGCTATTGGGTGGACCGGAATTGTGGATCAAGCGCGACGATTGCACGGGTCTTTCCACTGGCGGCAACAAGACCCGCAAGCTGGAATTCCTGATGGCCGAAGCGATGGCGCAAGGTGCCGATATGGTGCTTACCCAAGGGGCTACACAGTCCAACCATGCGCGCCAGACAGCAGCGGCGGCGGCGAAGCTTGGCCTCGACTGCCACATCATCCTCGAAGATCGCACCGGCTATAACGAACCGAACTACCGGCTGAACGGGAACGTCCTGCTGGATGTTCTGCATGGGGCAACAATTGAACATCGCGGGCCGGGGCTGGATATGAATGCCGAGCTTTTGGCCGTCACAGAGACGTTTTGCACCAAAGGTCGTCGCCCCTACGCCATCCCCGGCGGCGGGTCAAATCCCACGGGTGCCTTGGGGTATGTGAATTGCGCGCTGGAATTGCTGGGGCAGATTGTGGACCGTGGACTTGTGTTCGATCACATGGTCACGGCCACCGGGTCGGCCGGAACCCATGCCGGGTTGATTGTGGGATTGAAGGCTTTGAATGCACAGCTTCCGCTGTTGGGCATCGGGGTGCGTGCGCCCAAGGACGTGCAAGAGGCCAACGTGTTCCGGCTGGCGCAGGCAACCGAAGAAAAGCTGGGCGTGCAGGGTGTGGTGAAACGCGAGGATGTGGTCGCCAATTGCGATTATATCGGTCAGGGCTATGGCATCCCCGCCGACAGCACATTGGAGGCGATCGACATCTTCGCACGGCAAGAGGCAATCCTGCTGGACCCGGTCTATTCCGGCAAAGGTGCCGCGGGCTTGATTGACCTGATCCGCAAGGGCCATTTCAAAAAGGGCGAGCGCGTGGTGTTCCTGCACACGGGTGGTGCCATCGGGTTGACCGGCTACACGCATGTTCTGCCCCACGCATGAAACCGGTCGGCATTCTTGGCGGTATGGGGCCAGAGGCCACAATTCTGCTGATGCAGAGACTGTTGCGCGCTGTTCCTGCCGGCGATGATGCCGACCATATTCCCCTGATCGTGCACCAGAACCCTGCTGTGCCGAGCCGGATTTCCCGGCTGATCGACGGTGTGGGCGAAGATCCAAGCCCGGTGCTGGTCGCCATGGCGCGCGACCTGCAGGCGGCGGGAGCCAAGGCGCTTGCAATGCCGTGTAACACTGCGCACGCCTATGCGCCACAGATCATTGCCGCAACGTCGCTGCCCTTTCTGGACATGCGCAGCGCCACGGTGACTACGTTGCCACAAGGCCGGATTGGTATGCTCGCTTCGCCCGCCGTGCGGTTGACCGAAGCCTTCGCGGCAGCATTCGAGTCTGCCGGACTTGAGCCCGTTTGGCCAAAGGATGACGCCCCGATACTGGCGTTGATCCGCAGAGTGAAAGCGGGCGACAGCGGGCCAGAAGCGATGGCCGAGATGGGACGCTTGGCGGACCAGATGGCGCAGGACTGTGACCATTTGCTGGTCGCCTGCACCGAATTGTCCTTGTTGACCGAGGGCATCACGCACCCTTTTACAGACAGCCTTGACTGTCTTGTGACCGAAATCGTCCGGTTTTCGCAGGAATAGAGCCTTATTCGCCGTCGTCAGCAACTTCGATTGCCCCTGCAAGCCCGGGCGCAATCGAATCAAATCGCGGCACCAGCCGGCTGCGGACCAGCGCGCGGCAATCACGGGCCAGCTCTTCGGGCAAATGGCCCAACTCATCAACCCGCGCAATCAGATGCACGCGGCGCACGTCGCCAGCAAAAGGCAGCGGCATCACCTCCAGATCGGGCAGAAAGCGTTCGGCATCCATCAGGTTCAGCGGCGTCGTGAGCGTCCAACCGCCGGTTTGCACCACCATCGCCAAAACAGATCGCGTCGCCTCGAGCGCAAAACGCCGGTCGGGGTTCAGGCGCACGCGCGCCAGATGGCGGGCAATGCGTTGGCCGATGGGCAGGCTTTCAGAATATTGCACAAAGGGCAGTCGTTCGAGTGCGGCCCGCGCATCGCCACGGACCGACCCCTTGCCTGCCACCAACACAAAAGGTTCGCGCAGAATCGGAAAAACGCGGAACGCCGATGTATCGGGCGGCACCATGGCCGACACACCAATATCGGCCTCGCGCGCCAGCAACCGGTCTATCACATGGTCAGATCGCCCCGAAAAGGCATGGACAAAACAGCGCGACAACCGGGCCTGAAGCGACGACACCAGCACCGGTGTCAAAGAGGCATCGAGGTCGTCAATAATGGCAAGGTTCAGTTGGGGTAGGCTGGCAAGGCTGATCTCTGCCAGATCGGCCTGCGCCTCGGACAAGGCGGCCAGAAGCCTGTGCGCATGGCGGCGCAAAACCTGACCTGCGGGGGTCAGCGTGACCGGCTTTGCCTTGCGGTCGAACAGCCGCGCGCCAACCGCCGTCTCCAGCGCGGTGATATGCTGGCTGACACCCGATGGCGATCCCCCGATCCGTGTGGCGGCCCCAATGACCGAACCGGCTTCTTCAAGCGCAACAAAGACCCTCAGGCCGCGCAATGTCAGTTCGGGCGCGGTCTTTGCATCGTCTGACATCAGGGGCGCAAGCTGTCCATCACGCGGACCAGACCGGCGGAAATGCCGGGTTCCGAAAGCGCGTGGCCAGCCAACGGCACGATCTGCAAATGACAACTGTCCCAGCCTTCGGCCAGGTTCCACGCCGATATGGGTGGGCAGATCATGTCGAACCGACCTTGGATAATATGGGCAGGAAGGTGCTTGATCCGATGCTTTTCGCGCAGGATCCAGCCATCTTGTTCCAAAAAGCCCGCGTTGTGGAAATAGTGATTTTCCAGCCGCGAAAAGGCGCGGGCATATTCGCCGGGGCTTTCCCCCATTGGGCCATCGTTGTGCACCGAGGCCAGCGCATTTTCCCAGTTCGCCCAAATGCGGGCAAAACGCGTTTCTTCCATCAGGTTGCCAGAAAACAAGCGGCGATGATAGGCGGCGATCAAATTGCTGCGCTCGTCCGGTGGGATCGGAGAGACAAAGTGTGACCAGAGTTCCGGAAAAAACGCCCCCGCACCGCCGCCATAGAACCAATCCAGCTCATACTGCGACATCAGGAAGATGCCACGCAGCACCAGATGCACCACCCGGTCGGGGTGGCTGATGGCATAGATCAGCGCAAGCGTGGCACCCCAACTGCCCCCGAACAGAATGAACTGCCGGATCCCAAGCGCCTCGCGGATCGTTTCAATATCGCGGACCAGGTGCCATGTCGTGTTGTCAGACACGCTGGCATGCGGCCGGGACCGACCGCACCCGCGCTGGTCGAACAGAACGACACGATACACCGAAGGGTCGAAATACCGCCGCATGGCCGGGGAACACCCGCCGCCCGGACCGCCATGAAGCACCAGCACCGGCACGCCATCGGGCCTGCCACATTGTTCAACATAGACCTTGTGGCCGTCCTCCATATCCAAAACGCGCTGGTCGAATGGATCGACCGGCGGGTAAAGGTATTCAACTGCGCGCTTTTGGCCTGATCTCTGATCCATCATGGCCCTATATAACGCGGAAGACGCCCGCATCCAAAGGGCAATTGGAAGGGAACTGTGATGGAAAGCCAAACAACCGTCGATCCGGCAGAGGTGGCGAAATTCGAGGCGATGGCGGCAGAATGGTGGGATCCGAATGGAAAATTCAAACCGCTGCATATGCTCAACCCATGTCGGCTGGATTACATCACCAGCCAGGTCGCAGCGGAATTTGACCGGGACATGACAAAACCGCTGCCGTTCAAAGGGTTGCGCCTGCTGGATATCGGATGCGGCGGCGGGCTTCTGGCCGAACCGATGGCGCGGTTGGGGGCAGATGTTGTGGGTGCAGATGCCGCACCCCGAAATATCCCGGTGGCCGAGCTGCATGCCGCACAGTCCGGGCTTACCATCGACTATCGCCACACCACTGCCGAGGCGATGGCGGCGGCGGGCGAAAAGTTTGACGTGGTCCTGAACATGGAAGTGGTAGAACATGTGTCAGACCCGCTGGCCTATCTGACGGCCTGTCAGACCTTGTTGGTGACGGGGGGGCTGATGATTTGTTCAACTTTGAACCGAAATCCAAAATCCTTTCTGATGGCAATCATCGGCGCGGAGCATGTCATGCGATGGTTGCCCAAGGGCACGCATGACTGGAAAAAATTCATCACGCCGGATGAACTGTATGATCTGATCCGCAAGGCTGGGCTGGACCCGGTTGACCGCAAAGGGATGGTTTTCAACCCGGTGGCCTGGTCGTGGAGTCTGTCATCACGCGATCTGAGCGTGAACTATGTCACGACAAGCCTGAAACGCTAGCCCAAGATCGTTTGATCGCCCGACGGGCGCGGGGGAACGGGCCTACCGTGCGACGGCCACATGGATGCCGAGTGGTTCAGAACGCTTGGCAGGTCGCGTGCACGTTCGAAGGTGCGCGCGAAGCAAAGCCGAGCGTCAACCCATCCGTTCCGAAGCGTAAGAACCGGGTGAGGCCGGGAAGACCACGGTCTTGTGTCCATTGATGAACACACGGCCATGCACATGGGCATGGATGGCGCGCGACAAGACTTGGGATTCGACGTCACGACCCAACGAGACATAATCTTCATTCGATTGGGCATGCGTTACACGGATGGTGTCCTGTTCGATGATAGGTCCTTCGTCCAGATCGGCGGTCACATAGTGCGAGGTGGCGCCAATCAGCTTTACACCCTTTTCAAACGCCTGTTTGTAGGGGTTCGCACCCTTGAAACTGGGCAGGAAGGAATGGTGAATGTTGATGATCCGGCCCGACATCTTGCGGCACATCTCGTCCGACAAAACTTGCATGTAGCGCGCCAGCACGATCAGTTCCGCCCCCGTCTCTTCGACGACGCGCATCTGTTCAGCCTCAGCCTGCGCTTTGTTCTGCGGCGCGACCTTGATGCAGTAATAGGGAATATCCTGATTCACCACGACCTTCTGATAGTCCATGTGGTTCGAGATCACGGCAGCGATCTCGACCGGCAGTGCACCGATGCGCGACCGATACAAAAGATCATTCAGACAATGGCCAAAGCGCGACACCATGATGATCACGCGGCGCTTGACTGATTCGTCAAAGAATTCGGCCTGCATGCCGAAGCGACCCGCAATAGGGCCAAAATCGGTGCGCAGGGCGTCAAGACTTTTGCCACCTTCAGACCGGAAACTGATGCGCATGAAGAAGTTTCCAGTTCCGGTATCATCGAATTGCGCACTGTCGGTGATGTTGCAGCTCTGGTCGGCCAGAAGGGTGGAAATGGCCGCCACGATCCCGCGGGTCGAAGGGCATTGGACGCGAAGCGCAAAGCTGGTCATGAAGCGTTCTTTCAGATGGCAAGGTCGGGCGGATTTGCGTCGGATCATAGGGCCGGGGTTTGCGGCAAACTGTGCTTGTCGCGAACAACTATGTTCTATTCCCGTCGTTTCGGTGTCGCCGACGTTCTGATCGACACGGTTCTGCGCCATGCGGCAGCACTTCGCAATCGCAATTTTGGCCCGCGATCTGCAAGCGGCTTTAAACGACATGTCTTGCGGGCGCAGCACTGGGATGGTCAGACTTGGCGCAACCCAGATGGAGGACTCCATGAGCCGATTCAATCAACCGCTTGGCGGAAACGACATGCCGCGCTTTGCCGGGCCCGCTACAATGATGCGCCTGCCCACGGCGGAAAGTTACGACGGATTGAACGTGGGGTTTATCGGGATTCCGATGGATCATGGCACCTCGAACCGGCCCGGCACGCGGCTGGGGCCCCGGCAGATCCGTGATGAAAGCCGGATGCTGCGCCCCTTCAACATGGCGACTGGGGCGGCACCGTTCGATTACCTTCAGGTGGCCGACCTGGGTGATGTGCCGATCAACACCTTTGATCTGAAAAAGACGGTGGACATCATCACCACCCACTACGACGCGGTTCTGGCGGCAGGCGTCATTCCGCTGACGCTGGGGGGCGATCATACTCTGACATGGCCGGTTTTACGGGCGATCAAGCGCAAGCACGGGCCAGTGGCCCTGATCCATGTCGATGCCCATGCCGATATCAATGACACGATGTTCGGGGAAAAGGTGGCGCATGGCTGCCCATTCCGCCGTGCGTGGGAAGATGACTGTCTGATCAACGACAAGGTGTTCCAGATCGGGCTGCGCGGCACGGGCTACAGTCCGGATGATTTCGACTGGAGTCGCAAGCAAGGCTGGACCGTAGTACCGGCCGAAGACTGCTGGTACCGCAGCCTGAAGCCGCTGATGCAAGAGGTGCGGGCCAAGATCGGCGATGCGCCGGTTTACCTCAGCTTTGACATCGACAGTCTGGATCCGGCTTTTGCCCCCGGCACCGGTACGGTGGAACCGGGGGGATTGTCTATCTGGCAAGGGCTGGAAATTGTGCGGGGGTGCGCTGGGTTGAATCTTGTTGGCGGTGATCTGGTCGAAGTCTCACCACCCTATGACCCATCGGGCAACACCGCTTTGGTGGGGGCCAACCTGCTGTATGAAATGCTGTGTGTCCTGCCCGGCGTGCCGCAACGGACCTGAAAAGAGGCGGCTTGCGAGCCGCCCCTTTTGACTATTCCGCCGCTTCCAGCGGTTTGACGACACGGGGGCCGCCCATCGCTTCCAACCGGTCGCGCAAAGATCGCTGTTCAGCATCCAGCAAGGCGATTCGTTCCGCCAGCACTTCCGGCGGTGGTGCATCGGCGTCGGCTTCTTTCTTGCCGACGAAGCGGCCAAAGACACGTTCCAATATCCGGCTCAGGTCATCCATGATCAGATAAAACGCGGGCACCACCACAAGCGACAGCACGGTGGAAACGATGATGCCCCCGATCACGGCTGTCGCCATCGGTGCCCTGAACGACCCGCCTTCGCCCACGCCCAGCGCGGATGGCAACATGCCGGCCGACATGGCGATCGAGGTCATGACAATCGGGCGCGCACGCTTGTGGCCGGCTTCCATGACGGCAGCAAACCGCTCCATCCCTTGCGCACGCATTTCGATGGCGAAGTCGATCAGCAAGATGGCGTTCTTGGTCACGATGCCCATCAACATCAGAATGCCGATCAGCACCGGCATCGACACGGCCGAGGATGTCAGGATCAGCGCTGCCGCAACACCGCCGATAGCCAAGGGCAGAGAAAACAGGATGGTGAAGGGCTGGATCACCGATTTGAACAACAGGATCAGCACCGTCAGAACCAGCATCAGGCCCATCAGCATGGCATTGCCGAAGCTGGCCATCAATTCATTCTGCACCTCGGCATCGCCCGCCTCTTGCACCCGCACGCCGGGCGGCAATTCGACCGTGGACACAATCTCGTTGAAGCGCTCGGTTGCCGTGCCCAATGCCACACCCACAGGAAGGTTGGCGCCAATGGTGGCACGCCTTTCCCGGTTCAACCGGTTCACGGTGGACGGTCCTTCTGCAATCGCGACATCGGCCACCGCTGCCAAAGGCACAACGCCACCGGTTGCCGTGGTCAGTTTCAGCGCAGAAATCCGGGCCAGATCTTCACGCGCTGAATTGTTCAAACGCACGCGCACGGGGACCAGACGGTTGTCGATCGACAGCTTCGCCAGGGCGGCATCCACATCGCCGATGGTGGCCACGCGTACCACATCCGCGATCTGTGCGGTGGTGATGCCCAAGCGTGCCGCCTCGTCCATCCGGGGGGTGATCTGGATTTCCGGCCGGGGCAGAGCCCCTTCGGACGCAACGTTGGCCAGAAGCGGATCGCCCGACAGCGCGGTTTCCAGACGGCTGACAGCAAGGTTTAGGTCGGCCTCGTTCGTGGACAGGATCGAAAAGGAAATATCGCGCTGGCCACGGTCATTCAATTTGAACGCGCGCATGTCAGGCACGGCCTGCAAGCGTTGGAAAATTTCGGCCTCGATCTCGTTCTGTGGAACGGTGCGGCCCTGATTTTGCACTTGGGGCACCAGACCGCCAATGACCGGCACAGACCGCCCGATCTGCGACAGCTTCAGCAACAAGGAATGGTCAAGCCGCGTCAACAGCACGGTCACCGAGGCTCGACGGATATCGCGGTCGCCGGTCGGAGAGGCCCCACCAAGGATGAAGACGTTGTCGATCCAGCCCACATCCTTGATCGTTGCGTAAATCTCTTTCGTGGTGCGCTCGGTTTCGTCAAGCGTGGTGCCGGGGGGAAGTTCGACCGAAACGGAAATACGGCTCACGTCTTCAGGGGGAAGGAAAGACCCCGGAATTTGCATCATGTAATAGACCGACACCGCAAGAATTCCGATCGCCGACAGCAATGTGACATAGCGGAACCGCAACGACGTGCGGATAAGGCGCAAATAACCCGTCATCACCGGGCCGTCCTTGTGGCCGTCGTCATGCGCATCTTTGTCGCGCATCAGATAGGCTGCCATCATCGGCGTGATAAGCCGGGCCACAATCAGCGAAAACAGCACGGCAATGGCAACGGTCAGGCCGAATTGTCGGAAATACTGCCCCGGAATCCCGGGCATGAACGACACCGGGACAAACACCGCAACAATGGTGAAGGTGGTGGCGATCACGGCCAGACCAATTTCATCCGCCGCTTCAATAGCCGCACGAAACGGCGTCTTGCCCATTCGGATGTGTCGAGCGATGTTTTCGATCTCCACAATGGCGTCATCGACAAGAATGCCCGTCGCCAGCGTCAGGGCAAGGAATGACACAAGGTTCAAGGAAAAGCCCAACAGATCCATCAGAAAGAAAGTTGGCACAGCCGACAGCGGCAGGGCAACGGCCGCGATCATGGTCGCACGCCAGTTCTTCAGGAAGACAAGCACGACCAAAACCGCCAGAATCGCACCCTCGATCAGGGTGTGCAGCGCGGATTCGTAGTTGCCATAGGTGTAGAACACCGTTTCATCCACCACTTCGATGCCAACATCCGGGTGCGCGGCACGGATGGTGTCCAATTGGGCGTTGACCGTTTCGGCAACCGATACTTCTGACGCGCCACTCGCACGATAGACCGCGAAGCTGACGACGCGATTGCCGTTCAGACTGGAAAAGCTGCGAAGCTCTTCGTAGCTGTCGATCACCTCGCCAAGATCTGAAAGGCGGACCTTGCGGCCTGAGGGCAAAGCGATGGTGGTTTCCGCCAGACGCTCGACCGTGGCGGCATCGCCCAACGTGCGGATGGCCTGTTCCCCTGCGCCCAGTTCGGACCGGCCCGAGCCAAGGTTCGCATTGGTGGCGCGCAACTGTTGGTTCACCGCCGATGCGGTTATGCCGAAGCTGTCCAGACGGACAGGGTCAAGCTCAACCCTTATTTCGCGGTCGGCACCACCAAAACGAGACACCCGGCCGATGCCGGGCCGACCCTGAAGACCACGGGTGACGACGTCATCGACGAACCAGGACAGTTCTTCCAGCGTCTTGTCTGGAGACGTGACGGCAAAGGTCATGATGGCCTGACCTTCGACGTCTATCCGGCTGACGATAGGGGCCTCGATCGACGCAGGCAGGTCGCCGCGTATCTGGTCGATGGCGTCCTTTGTATCCTGCACCGCCTTGTCGGTGGCGACTTCCATGCGGAATTCGACCACGGTGGTCGAAATGCCGTCGTTCACCGTGGAATTGACGTTTTTGACCCCATTAATCCCCGCAACGGCGTCTTCGATTTCCTTGGTGATCTGACTTTCCATCTCGGCAGGAGCAGCACCAGGTTGGACCACCGTGATTCCCACGAGGGGCACGTCTATGTTGGGAAAGCGGGTGATCGGCAGGCTGTTGAAGCTATTCCAGCCCAACACCATGAGCATGAAAAAGGCCAGGATCGGCGCGATCGGGTTTTTGATGGACCAGGCTGAAAAGTTCATCCTCGACCTCCGTCAGTTCACGGATGGAATCGGATTGATCCGATCCCCGTCACGCACAAAGGCCCCCGCCTTTGTGACAACGATATCACCGACACCAAGACCCGACACCACCTCGACCCAGCCACCGTCGCGGATGCCCGTCTGCACCGGTATGCGCTGCACAATGTCGCCCGTCACCTTCATGACGCTGGTCCCGTCCGGGCCCGAGCCGACTGCGGTAACGGGAACGGCCGTTACATCATGTTCGGCCACAAGAATTTCAGCTTCGACATACATGCCGGCGCGAACACCACTTGTATCGTCAACTGCGATACGGGCGCGGCCAAGTCGCGACTGTGCACCGATGGTGGGTTCGACTATCCGAAGGGTGCCCTGCAGAGGCGCACTTGTGCCGACCAGACGCAGGTTGGCCGTTTGTCCGGGGGCCAGCCGCATCACATCGGCCTCGGCCACATCGGCTAACACTTCCAGCGCGTTGTCGCGGATCAAGGTGAACATCGGCTCACCGGCCGCCGACGCGATCGCGCCAACACGCGCATTGCGAGACGTGATTTCGCCCGACACCGGCGCTTTCACCTCGGTCCGGCTGAGTTGCAGGTCAATGTTGGCCAGTTGCGCCTCGACCAATGCGACCTGCGCCCGGGCCGCTTCCAGAGATTGCACGGCGACGGTTACGCGGGCGGTTGCCGAAATCGCGTTGGACTGGGCGGTATCAGCAGCGGCTTGCGAGGCTGTACCTTGCTGGCGCAGGGATGCGGTCCGCTCATAGACGCGCTGTGCCTCGTCAGCGGAACTGCGCGCTTCAAGCATCTGGGCCTCGGCTTGCGCGATGGTGGCGCGCGCCGAGGCAAGCGACGCGATGAACTGGCTTTTCTGCAATTCAAGCGTGGTTTTGGACAGCACCGCCAAAATCTGTCCAGCCTCGACCACGTCGCCGACATCCACCAGCAAGGCTTCGATGGGCTGACCTTCGATCAAAGGCGCCACCTGCACGTTTTCGATGGCCGCGATCAGACCGGTCGCGATCACGCGATCCCGGACAATTCGGGTGGCCACGGTCGACACGGTGATGGCCGGAGCCGCCTGAGCTGCTACAGGCGCAGGCTCGGTAGCGGCGGAAGCGGTCTGCGCCACCAGTGGCGCAGCATGACCGGTCAAAAAGCAAACGGCAGTCAGAAAAGCAACGGGACGCATGAATTCAGCCTTTCACGGCGGCAGACGTGGCAATGTCGTCAAGGGTTCGATTTATGTTACGCATCACAAGGCGCGTCAGATCATCTGCTATCGGGTTGCGTGGCGATTGCATGGCACAAGCCTTGACCATCATGATCAGAAGATGGGCATGTGCGGACCACCGCAGACTTGCCTCTGCAATGCTCACCCCTGTTGCACGGGCAAAGACTGTTGTCAGGTGGATCACAACTTCATCCTCCATCCGGGCGGTTGCTTCGCCAATCTCTGGCTTGCGCAGTGCTGCGGCGGTTATTTCGGCCCATATCTGACCGTCACCCTGACAGTCGGGCTGCGAGATCTTCTGTTCTATGGTCCGACGCAACGCTTCGATCGGATTGGGATGCAACAATATCGCAGCGAAATCCTGCTCCATCCCAGCCATATCGAGCGCGATCAAGGCTTCAACGATGGCGGCCTTGGACGGAAAATACCGATAGAAGTTGCCTACGCTCATCCCGGCTTTGCGCGCGATATCCTGCATCGACGCGCCGTCAAACCCCTTTTCCGAAAAGGCGCGACGAGCACTGTCCAGAATCTCAGCCGATCGTTGATCGGCCAGCGGAATGTTTGGTGCGGTATCCATCGACCATGCCAAAGAATGAACGTTCATTCACTAATTAGGTAGGTTTACGGAAAGGTCAAGCGGGAAGGCAGGTTTTCCATTCGTTCAGCTTGGGAATCACGACAAGCGCCTGGAAAACGGGTGGTCGGGCTTAGATGTCCTTGGTCAATCGCAGGGCATCATAGATCGCGGCATGGGTATTGCGCGAGGCGACGGCATCCCCGATTCGGTATAGCGCAAAACCATTTGGCCCGGACCCGGACGGTTGGGGCCGTCCTGCAATAACAGCGTCGTAGTCAACGGCACCAAGGTTCTGTGACGTTGGCTTCAGGTCAAAGTAGATGTCGGCCAACGGTTGGGTGCCATGATTTACCACGATCTGGTCAAAGCAACGTTCCTTGACCACATCCATGTAGTCAGACCCGATCACAGCACGCAGTTGGTTGCCGTCACGCCGCACGCCGCGCAGGCGGTAGGTAACGGTAAAGGTCACGGGCTTGTCCTGAAGCGCGCGCATGTAGGGCACAAGGTTCATGCCCATCACTTCGGGCGCAAAGCTGCGGTCGGGGGTCATCACCTCGACCACCGCGCCGGTTTCGGCCAGAAGCTGCGCAGCTTGCAGGGCGGTGTGGTCGCCCGCGTCGTCGTAAAGCAGAACGTTGGTGCCGGGTTTCACATCGCCCGACAGGATATCCCAGGCGGAAACCGTCAGATCATTGCCGAAATCAAGCACCGCTGTTTCCGGCATGCCCCCAGTGGCGATGATCACTACATCAGGTGCAAGAGCCAGCACGTCACCCGCGTCGGCCCAGGTGTTGAAGCGGAATTCCACCCCGCGCGCCGCACATTGCGCCATACGCCAGTCGATGATCCCGATCATCTCGGCCCGGCGTTTGGTTTTTGCGGTCAGGCGGACCTGACCTCCGGGTTGGTCAGCCGCTTCCAGCACTGTCACCCGGTGCCCCCGTTCGGCGGCCACCCGTGCCGACTCCAACCCCGCCGGACCGGCGCCCACGATCACCACATGTTTCGCTACGGGCGCGGGGGGAATACTGTGCGGCATCGTCTCTTCGCGCCCCGTGGCCGGGTTGTGGATGCACAGCGCCATGCCGCCCTGATAGATCCGGTCAAGGCAATAGGTCGCCCCGACGCAGGGGCGGATATCCTGCTCCCGCCCTTCGACAATCTTGCGCACAACATGCGGGTCGGCCATATGCGCCCGTGTCATGCCGACCATATCCAACTGGCCCGATTGCACCGCATAGCGCGCAGTTGCCACGTCGGGGATGCGCGCAGCGTGAAAGGTGGGCAAGCCAACCTCGGCCCGCACCCGGCCTGCAAAATCAAGATGAGGCGCGGATTTCATGCCCTGAATCGGGATCACATCGGTCATGGCCGGGTCGGTATGGATGCGGCCCTTGATGATGTTGAGAAAATCCACCAGCCCGGAGTCGCGGAACATCTTGCCGATCGCGATGCCTTCATCCGCGTCAATCCCGCCTGGTTCCGCCTCATCCGCCGTATAGCGCACGCCCAGCAAAAACCGCGCGCCCACCCGTTTGCGGCAGGCGGCCAGCACGTCCATAGCAAAGCGCGCCCGGTTTTCCAGACTGCCGCCATACGGGGCCGCCAGCGCGTTGGTGAAGGGTGACATGAATTGGTCCATCAGATGGCCGTAACATTCGAATTCGACCCCATCCAAGCCCGCCGCCTGCATGCGTTCGGCGGCGTCGGCATAATCCGTGATGATACGGTCGATATCCCAATCTTCGATCACCTTGGGAAAGGCCCGGTGCGCCGGTTCACGCGATGGCCCGGCCCCCACCACCGGCAACCAGTCGCCCTTATCCCACCGGGTGCGGCGGCCAAGGTGGGTCAGCTGGATCATCACCGCCGCCCCCGCCTCATGGCAGTCGTCGGTCAAGCGCTTCATCCAGCCCACCACCTCGTCCTTGTATGCCAGGATATTGTTGAACACTGGCGGGCTGTCTTTTGACACCGCCGCAGATCCTGCCGTCATGGTCAGCGCCACACCCGCACGCGCGCGCTCCAAATGATACAATCGGTAGCGATCCTTCGGCATCCCATCCTCGGGATAGGCCGGTTCATGGCTGGTCGTCATGATCCGGTTGCGCAAGGACAGGTGCTTCAACTGAAAGGGCTGCAACAGCGGATCGTTTGACATCGGGCACCTTTGGATTTTCAACCAGCCTAGATTTGCAGCGCAAGACCCGCTGAGTGGAAAACGACAGGTCGGGGTCTGATCCTGCCATGCGTACCACGTTGACAGTGGCAGCCGCACAGTCGCACTCTGCCCTTCAGATTGACAGGGGGACGCCATGCGCAGCTATGCGCAACCGCACACGCTGGACCAGGTGATAGGATCGATGGCACAAGCGCCGCGCCGGATTCTGGCGGGTGGGACAGACCTATACCCCGCCGCTGGCATGCAACTTGATGGCAATGTGCTGGATCTGACCGCTATCCCGATGCTGACCGGGCTGTCATGCGACGGGGGCTTTCGCATCGGCGCCTGCACCACATGGACGGCGATTGCCGAGGCCGATCTGCCCCCGGCCCTGCGCGCCTTGCAACAGGCGGCACGGCAGGTGGGCGGGCGTCAAATCCAGAACGTGGGCACAATTGGCGGCAACCTGTGCAACGCCTCCCCTGCCGCAGATGGCGTGCCACCGCTGCTGGCACTCGACGCCGTGGTGGAACTGGTCGGGTCGGGGGGCTTGCGTCGGATGCCGTTGTCGCAGTTCCTGACCGGCCCAAGGCAGACCCTGCGCAAGCCTGATGAGATCCTGACAGCGATCCTTGTGCCAGAAGCGGCCCTGCACGGTCGGTCGGCCTTTGTAAAGCTTGGCGCACGGGCCTATCTGGTGATTTCCATCGCAATGGTCGCAGCACGGGTGCAGATTGCCAAAGGTCGGATCATCAAGGCCGCAGTTGCAGTCGGGGCCTGCTCGGCCGTGGCCCAACGCCTGCCAGCGGTGGAGGCCGCGTTTTTGGGGGCGGACCCGGCCGCAGCGGTCGCACTCATCAATGAAAGAGACGTTGCAGCATCCCTGTCGCCGATCGACGATGTACGCGCGACTGCCGGGTATCGGCTGACGGCGGCCACCGAACTGGTGCGGCGTGCGGTGCAAGAGGCACTTAAATGATTGGCTTCACTCTCAACGGTCAACCCGTCACCACAACGGCTGCACCCACCGCCCGCTTGACCGAGGTATTGCGCGATGAGTTGGGCAAATTGGGCACCAAGGTCGGCTGCGACGCCGGCGATTGCGGGGCCTGCACGGTTTTGATCAACGGCGCTCAGGTCTGTGCCTGCATGAGTCCGGCCGCACGGGTGCAAGGTGCGTCTGTCGAAACCATCGAGTCGGGCGCTGCCGACCTGGAGCAATTGCGCGCGGCGTTTCTGCGGCATGGCGCGGCGCAATGCGGCATCTGCACACCCGGCATGCTGATGGCCGGGGTGGACCTTTTGCGCCGCAACTCCGCTCCGACCGAAGCTCAGGTGCAGGATGCTTTGGGTGGCGTGCTGTGCCGCTGCACGGGCTATCGCAAGATCATTGCGGCGATCCTCGACGTCGGCCCGGCAAAAACCGGGCCCGTGGGCGCCGTCGGTGACCCGGTTCAACGGCTGGACGGACAGGCAAAGGTGCGTGGCGACAGCTTCGGCGCGGATGAGTGGCCAGAGGGCGCTCTGACGGTGGTCGCGATTCGTTCACCGCACGCCCATGCGCGCTTCCGCTTTGGCAATCTGACTGCCTTTGCGCAGCGATCCGACGTGGCGGGCGTCTTCACCGCCGCCGACATTCCGGGCCGCAATGCCTTTGGGGTCATTCCCTCCTTTGCCGACCAGCCCGCTATTGCCGAAAGTCCAGCCCGGTTTCGGGGTGAATGTGTGGCTCTGGTGGCATTTCAGGCTGGAGCAGAGCCAGATCTGTCAGATTTTCCGGTAAACTGGGAACCGCTTGCCGCCCTGAATACACCAGAAGCAGCAGAAGCCCCCGGCGCCGCCCTGCTTCATCCGAACCGTCCCGGAAACCGGCTGATTGAAGGCCGGGTCATCAAGGGTGATGCCCGATCCGCCTTGGACGATTCGGCCCAAGTGGTCAGTAGCGTGATGCAGACCGGCTATGTCGAACACGCCTATATCGAGCCTGAAGCCGGGGCAGCGTGGATGGATGGCGACACCCTGACAATCCGCGCCTGTACACAAGCCCCGGTCATGGACCGCGACGACACTGCGCAGATCCTTGGCCTGCCCAACGACCGCGTGCGGATCATCCCGTCGGCGGTCGGCGGGGGCTTCGGGTCCAAGCTTGATGTCAGCCTTCAACCACTGATCGGACTGGTCACACTCAAGACCGGGCGGCCCTGCCGGATGGCGTATAGCCGCCAAGACAGCATGACCTCGACAACCAAGCGCCACCCGGCAGAGATGCAGGGCAGAATCGGATGTGACGCCACCGGACGCATCACCGGGATCGAATTCGAAGGGCGGTTCAACACTGGAGCCTATTCAAGTTGGGGCCCAACGGTTGCCAATAGGGTGCCGGTGCATGTTTCCGGCCCCTACCTCGTGCCACACGTGGACGCCCGCGCCCGCGCCATTCATACCCATGGCCCGGTGTCAGGGGCCTTTCGCGGCTTTGGTGTGCCGCAAGCGGCGCTGTGGCAAGAGACACTCTTTGATGAACTCGCCGAACAAGTTGGGCTGGACCGGCTGGAATTCCGTCTGGTGAACGCTTTGCGCGATGGTGACACCACGGCCACGGGTCAGGTGGTGCAAGCCGCAGGGATCCAGGCCTGCCTGAAGGCCCTGCAACCCCATTGGAAACGGGCCTTGTCAGAGACTGTTCCGGGTCGCGGAGTCGGCATTGCGGCGTGCTGGTATGGCTGCGGCAACACCTCGCTGCCCAACCCTTCGACCATCCGTATCGGCCTGTCTGGGGAAGGGCGCGTGATTCTGCATCAAGGGGCGACCGATATCGGCCAGGGATCGAACACCGTCATCGCTCAGATCGCCGCACAAGCACTTGGCCTGCCACTGTCGCACGTCACGCTGATCGGCCCCGATACCGCGCTTACACCGGATGCGGGCAAGACCTCTGCCAGCCGGCAGACCTTTGTGACCGGGCGCGCCGCAAAAGCGGCGGCCGAGGCTCTGCGCCAGCAACTCCTGCGGCTGGGCAACGTGGGCGACGGGGCGCATCTGTCACTGGCAGGCACCGTGATCGACATCCGCGACGGTGCCACGCACCGCCGGATCGACCTGGCCACCCTGCCCCACGATGCCCACGGCTACGCCCTGACGGCAGAAGCAACCTATGACCCGCCCACCTCGGCGCTGGATGACAACGGACAAGGCACGCCTTACGCGCTTTACGGCTACGGCGCGCAAATGGTTGAATTGGAGGTTGACCCCGCGCTTGGCACGGTACGACTGCTGAAAATCACAGCCGCGCATGATGTTGGCCGCGCGATAAACCCGCAGCTTGCGACCGGTCAGATCGAAGGCGGCATCGCCCAAGGCATCGGCCTTGCCCTGATGGAGGAATATCTGCCGGGTCGCACGGAAAACCTGCATGACTACCTGATTCCCACGATCGGCGACGTCCCGCCCATCGAAAGCCTGTTGATCGAGGTGCCGGATCCCGAAGGCCCCTATGGTGCCAAGGGCCTTGGTGAACATGTGTTGATCCCCACCGCCCCCGCAATCCTGAACGCGATCCGCCACGCCACCGGTGCAAGGCTGACTCAGGTTCCGGCCCTGCCCCACCGAGTTCTTGCCGCCATAAAAGCCGTCCGGTCATGATCTTCATCTGTTCGAAAATATCCTCGGGGGGTGAATGGCCGAAGGCCAGAGGGGGGCAGACAGCCCCCCTGGCGCCGCCTGAGCGGGCAACCAACCCATGACGGATGCACCGGAAAAAATCCGCTGCGATGCCTGCCCGGTGATGTGCTATGTCGCACCGGGCCAGACCGGGGCCTGCGACCGCTATGCCAATGTCGATGGCCGGATCCTGCGCACTGATCCCGTGGTGATGCTGTCCCGCACGGTGGCTGCAGAGGGACGCATCGTGCCGTTTGCCGCGCGGGACTGGGACGGCGAGCCATTTCCCGCAGATACGTCCATCACTGGCATCGGCTCCGGCACCACCTATCCCGACTACAAACCCGCGCCCTTTGTCGTGTCCTCATCCGTCGAGGGGGCAGACATGGTGACAGTGGTGACCGAAGCGATCTTTTCCTATTGCGGGGTCAAGGTGAAGATCGACACCGACCGCCATCTGGGGGTCGAAGGGGCGATTGTCCGCTGCGAGGGCGAAGCCGTGGGGCATGTCACCACCGCAGAATACGGCAGTCAGATGCTGTCCCTTGGGGGGGTGCATCACCTGACCGGCGGCAGCAAACCCGAAGGGCGTGTCACCTGCGCCACGCTGCTGGCGCTGTGCAATCGCGCTCCGGTGGATCTGACCATCGACGGCGGCTCCAGTCTCACGGTCCAGGCCGGGTGTGCGCCGATTGTCGATGGCACCCGCGAACGCCGGATGCGGGTCGGCTGCGGATCGGCCACCATCGGCATGTTTGCCAGCCAATGGGTCGGCCTGGTGGATGACGTGGTGGTGGTTGACGATCATATCACCGGTGTGGTCAGCGAACATCAGGCGGGCAAGGTGCTGGGCTGGAAGCCCACGGGCATCAGGATAAAGGGCCACAGGTCCACGCCTGGACGGTATTTCCGGGTGTCAGAGCCTGGCCAGGGCTGGGGTGGCACCCGGCTGACCGATCCTCTGGATATCCTGGGTCCATGGGACGCCCGACGCGGTGCAAGGCCGGGGCTGACGTTGTTGATGGTCTCGACCACGGGTGAAGACTACGGCTACTATGTACTGGATCAGGGTCTGTACCCGCAGAAAATGCCGCTGCCTAAGGCGCTGAAGGCAACTGTCGGGTTGATCGACGAAAACTGCGAACCGTCGCTATGCGCCGTCTTGTTCATGGGCGGTGCGGGCGGATCATTGCGGGCCGGGGTCACCCGCAACCCTGTCAGTTTGACCCGATCCGTGCAGGATGGCCAAACCCGGCTGACCAGTGGTGGGGCCCCGTGCTATATATGGCCGGGTGGGGGCATCACCTTTATGGTGGACGTGACGCGCCTGCCACCGGGCGCCTTCGGTTACGTCCCGACACCCGCCTTGGTGGCTCCGTTGGAGTTTACAATTCCCCGTTCTGACTATTTGGCGATGGGCGGGCATGTAGAGGTAATTCGTGATCTGGCGCAAACCCAAGCTGCGGGGGGCGAATATCAGACGCACGGACATGTCAGGCGACCCCCCGAGGACGCGACATGACAGCGGCCACGGTTGCGCGGCTGCCCGACGGCAGGTTGCATCTGCAGCACGGTCCGATCGACATTGTCGCCCGTGCCTGGGGCTCCGCGTCGGCCGTTGCGGAAGCCAAGCGTCGGGCCGTGGCCAGATTTGGCTCTGTGCTGGCGGAATTGGTTGCGGAATTGCCAATTCTGCGCTGTGAGGGGGGGACGCCGTTTGGGGCGATTGCCTGCGACATGGCACAGGCCACACTGCCCTTTGCACCGCTGTTCATCACGCCAATGGCCGCCGTGGCCGGGGCCGTCGCGGATGCCGTTCTGGCAGAGCTTGCCGTGCCCGGCATCACGCGGGCCTTTGTAAACAATGGTGGCGATATCGCGATGCACCTTGATCCCGGCGAAAGCCTGACTTGTGTCATCGCAGCGCGACCCGGGCTGCCGGACCGGGTGACGGTCCGGGCCGAAGATCCGGTGCGCGGCATTGCCACCTCGGGGTGGCGCGGACGAAGTTGGTCTTTTGGAATTGCCGACAGCGTGACGGTTCTGGCCAGAACGGCGGCGATGGCCGATGCCGCGGCGACGATGATCGCCAATGCGGTGAACCTGCCCGATCATCCCGGCATTTTACGACGCCCAGCGCATGATCTGCAAACGGACAGCGACCTTGGCAGGCGGCTGGTGACGGTGGGTGTGGCGGGGCTTGACGCCGCAGATATCGCCCACGCCCTTGCGTCAGGTGAAAAGTCGGCGCACGCCTTTCGCAACCGGGGGCTTATTGAAGCCGCCGCGATTTTCCTGCACCCTGAGATGCGGACCCTTGGCCCGCTTGCCCTGAAGGAGCCTGCCCTTGTCTGACTTTGCCATTCGCAAGATCATCACTCAGATTGAGGAGGTGCTGCATGAAGGTGGGCCGCCGCCCGCATCGCCGGTTCTGCGCGGGGCAATCTACGCGATCTGCGCCAACCCCTATGCCGGGCGCTATGAGGAAAACCTGCTTCCCGCGATGGACGCGTTGAAGCCACTGGCACTGATGCTGACCGACCGTCTGGTGTTAGCGATGGGTGGGCGCGACGGGATCGATGCCTACGGCAAAGGGGCCATTGTGGGCGAGGCCGGCGAAAGCGAGCATGGTTCCATCTGGCATGTGGCAGGCGGTTACGGGATGCGCGAAAGGCTGGGCGAATGTCGGGCCATCGTGCCTTCGGTGATGAAGGTCGGTGGCATGGGCTGCACGTTGGACATCCCCTTGGGACATCTGAACGCGGCCTATGTGCGGTCGCGCTTTGACGTGATCACGGTGGCTTGCGAAGATGGTCCAAGGGCAGGCGAGGTGCTGTTTGCCCTGGCCATGGCGCGGGGCGGGCGCGTTCATTCGCGCATGGGAGGATTGGAGATCGATCAGGTCAAAGGCGAGGATGGCTTGCGATGAAGGCACTTGCGGGAGTTCTGACACTCCTGCCCGGCGCGGCCTTTGCCTGCGCCCTGCCGCCTTCGGTGATCCTGACCCTGCCGACCGGACAATACATCGCTGGCGCCGCCGTGACGGTGGCGGTGACCGCCCTGATGGGCGCGATGGCCGGTCGTCTGCCGAAACTCGATGCCAGCCTTGTGCTGGACAGGCGGGTGCTGGTGCCGGTTTCGGTATCGTCCTACCTGTCATTCCTGTGCTTTCTGGGTCTTGTACTGATCGGTTTGTTTGGCGCCCGCGATCCGATGCACAATCTGATGACATTGGTGTTCTGGACCGGGGTCTGGATCGCGGTGCCACTTGGGTCGATGCTGTTCGGCAATCTGTGGCGGTCGATCAACCCATGGACTGCGCCGGTGCGCATCACGCGCACGCTGCTGGATCGCACAACTTCGGTCGGGCTTTCCCGGTTCGGACACTGGCCGGCCGTAACGTTCTACGCCGGCTTTGTGTGGTTCCAACTGGTATCCATGTCCCCGGACGACCCCACGGTGTTGGCAACGGTGGCCCTGATTTACTGGCTGGTGATCTTTGGGTTGGCCGTGGCCGAGGGCGAGCAATGGCTGGAACAGGGCGAATTCCTGACAGTGCTGATGGGCTTTCTGGCCAAAGTCGCGCCATTTTGGCTGGAGCTTGACGGCAACCGCGCCCGAGTGATGCGGGGCTGGCCGGGGGCGCAGGTGATGCGGATGCCACCTCTTTCCGTTTCGGCCATGGCTTTCCTGTCACTGGCACTGTCAGCGCTGACCTTTGACGGGCTGATGGAGACGTTCTGGTGGCACGGCCTGATTGGCGAGAACCCACTGGAACCAACGGGCCGTTCGGCGGTGTTGGTGTCGAATACACTCGGGCTTCTGGCAGTCTGTGCCGTCACGACCGGGGCAATCTGGGCCATGGTGCGGGCGGGGCAGGCGATCGGCGGTACACGTTTTGCTGCCGGGCCGGTCATGCTGTCGTTTCTGGCGATTGCGGCGGGGTATCATGCAGCGCATTATCTTGTGACGTTGCTGACCGCAGGTCAATACACGCTGGCCGCATTGAACGATCCGCTGTTTCGCGGCGATGCCCTTTTGGGCTTGCCGCCGTTTTATGTATCATTTGGCTTTCTGACGGATCAAACCATCATGCCGATGATCTATGCCGCTCAATTCGCAGCAATCCTTGGGGCCCATCTTCTGGCAGTGCTGCTGACGCTGCGGTTGGTTGGTCCAACGCGCGGACTTGCCCATGTGCCGATGACCACTTTGATGGTGGGATACACGGTTCTTGGGCTTTGGCTGTTGTCCACGGCGCGAACCGGTTGAGAAAATCGTGGACAAATCGCACGGCCCGGCAAAAGGTTGACCCAGAGGCCCCCGCAAGAGGTGCCCCGCAACAGTGGAGACACAGACCATGACACAGAAATTGATCAGCCTTGCACCATCGCGGCGGGCCGTTCTGAAAGGCGCAGGCGCCGGGCTTTTGGCCGCAGGCTTTACTGCGCCGGTCTGGGCACAATCCGCCCCCATCAAGCTTGGCTTCCAGCTGCATCGCACTGGCATCGGCGCGGCTTATGGCCGGTGGTATGAACGCACGGCGCAGGCCGCACTGAAGGTGGTGAATGACGCCGGGGGCATCAACGGCCGCCCGGTCGAGATTGTCTTTGAAGATGACGGCACAGACCCGAAGCGCGGGGCCGAAGTGGTGGAAAAGCTGACCAGCCAGCACGGCTGTGATCTGATTTTCGGGCCGCTGTTTTCGCATGTGGTTATTGGCTCTGCCCCGCGCGCGGGCGAGTTGAAAGTTCCCTATCTGGTGTGCTCCGAAGGCTTTCATGTTGCCAGCGGCATGTTGAATCGCTGGACCATGCAGCCCGGCATTACGGATGTGCGGGCACAGGTGTCGTCGATGGCCCCCTGGGTTCTGGCCAACCTCGGCAAGAAAGTAACCATGGTCTTCCCCGACTATGCCTTTGGTCACGATCACCGGGATTTCTTCACCGCAGCCGTAGAGGCCGGGGGGGGGCAGGTGATCGCAAAGATCGCCGTGCCGCCCACTGAAACCAGCTTTACCCGCTACCTGCCGCAAATTCCGGCCGATACCGAGGTTCTCTATCATGTCATGGTCGGTCCGGCCGTTCTGACCTTCGTCAAGGAACTGGGCGAGTTTTACGGCACAGCGACCAAACCGCAGATCTTTGGATTCATCGACTCGCTCGAGGCGGTCGATATCGCATCGCCGGGGTTGGAGTTTCTGGAAGGCAGTCACTTTTGGGAAGGCCATTGCCGCGTGAAGCAGGCCGATGCATCAGAACACGAGGTCGCCTATCGCGCAGCGGTCGGGGTCGATGACAACGGTGCGTCTGTCAGTGACGCCAAGGATATCTCGACGTATGCCCACATGTTTTCGGTGTGGGAAACGTTGCATATCATCAAGGCCGGGATGGAGGCGTCGGGGTATCAGGACACTGCGGATCGGCAAAAGTTTGTCGAGGCTGTCGAGGCCATGACGGACATGCCCGAAAGCCTTGCCCATGTTCAGGGCGACAAGCGGTTCAATGGCAAGACCCACCAGGTGTTCGGGCATCAGTTCATCAGCAAGGTCGAAAATGGCAAGCTGATGCGCGTGCATACCACCAGTCTGGAAGATGGCATGTATCCCGATGCGGTGGATTATCTGACGCAATCGTTCTGACGGACCGGGCCGGAGGGAAGCCTCTGGCCCCAATCACAGGCGGACGCCTTGGCTTTCGGACCGTTTCTTCTTCTTGCTGTGCTGGAAGGCACCGTCATGGCCGCCGTTCTGGCGCTGACTGCCGTTGGCCTGTCGCTGGTGTTCGGCGTGATGCGCGTGGTCAACGTGGCGCATGGCGAGTTCTATATGTTGGGTGCGGTGCTGGCGTGGTTCGTGACCTACTATCTGCCACTTCCGCCTGCGCTGGCGTGGCTGGCGGCCCTGGTCATCGCGCCGCTGATTGTAGCGGTGATTGCCGCCCTGGCTGATACGCTGGTGCTGAAGCGTCTGAACTATGACCCCGAGGCGACCATCGTGGCCACCATAGGCCTGTTGTATATGTTGCAGCAAACGGCGCTGACATTTTACGGGCCCGACGCACGCCCGGTAGTGGCCCCGTTCCAATGGCGCATCCAACTGCCATGGTTCGGATATTCCGGCTACAAGCTGTTTGTAGTACTGGCGGCCGTGATCATCCTGGCGCTGGTTTGGGTTTTCATGACGCGCACCAAGGCTGGGCTTGTGATGCGGGCAACTCAAGTGGACCGCGAAACGGCAAAGGCGTTCGGTATCAATGTGGATAGGGTCTATGCCGGCACTTTCGCGCTTGGCGGGGCCTTGGCGGCAGCCGCGGCGGTGCTGATTGTACCGATCCAGCAGGCGCATTATCTGATGGGACATGACCCGCTTTTGCTGTCGTTCATCGTGGTGATCATCGGTGGGCTGGGGTCGGTCCGCGGCACCTTGGTGGCGGCGCTGGTGATCGGGCTTTCTGATGGTGTGATCAGCATGTTCTTTTCGCCCACACTGGCCAAGATCGTTGCCACGCTGCTGGTAGCGTTGGTCCTGGTGTTCCGCCCGCAAGGGCTGTTCGGGGCGCGCGCATGACCGACGGGGGCAAGGTCTGGACTCTTCATCTTGTGGTTCTCGTGGCGGTTTTTGCGGCCCAGTTTCTGCTGCCACCCTATCACGTCACCAATTTGGCTCGGATCATGGTTCTGGCGGTGTTTGCCATGGGCTACAACATCGCCTTCGGCTACACGGGTCTTCTATCGCTTGGCCACGCGCTTTTCTTCGCCGCAGGCATGTATGGCATGGGTCTGCCCGTCTGGCATCTGGACTGGGTGTCACTTCCCGCCCTGATCGCCGGTCTGATTGCCGGGGGGGCGCTTGCGGGGGCGGTCGGGCTTTTGGCCTTGCGCACGGCGGGCGTCAGCTTCATGATCGTCACACTGATGTTTGCCCAAGCCGGCCACCTTGCGCTGCTGTATCTCAATACCTGGACCGGCGGGGACGAAGGCTTTGTGGTGGCGCGCACTGGTCGGGCGCTGTTCGGGTTTGACCTGTCGACCGATACGCCACGATTTTTAGCGGCTTTAGTCCTATTCTCATTGTCCTTGATGGCGTGCCTATGGCTGGTGCGGTCGCCTTTTGGCCGGGTCATGGTTGCTATGCGCGAGAATGAAGAACGCAGCCGGATGCTGGGTTATGATCCGTTCCGGGTAAAGCTGGCGGCTCTGGTGGTGTCGGGGATGTATGCTGGCATTGCGGGGGCAGCATACGGAATGCTTTTCGGCTATGTCGGAGCCTCTTTTTCCACGATCCAATATTCGATCCTACCAATGCTCTATGTGCTTTTGGGCGGGGCGGGCACGGTTCTGGGGCCGTTTCTGGGGGCACTTTTGATGTTCTATCTGATCGATATCACCAGCGGCTATACTGACGCCTATCAGTTTGTCGTCGGGGCCGCTTTGGTGGTGCTTGTGCTGTTCGCGCCCAAAGGGATTCTGGGCAGCCTGCGCGAGAGGATCGTGCCATGGTTGCCGTAATCGAAGCCAAGGGTCTGACACGGCACTTTGGCGGATTGCGCGCGGTGGACGGCGTCGATTTTCGGCTTGAACCAGGCGAGGTTCACGCGCTTATCGGCCCAAACGGTGCCGGAAAAACCACCTTTGTCGGCTTGCTGTCTGGCCGAGTTTCAGTGCAATCAGGGACCATCACGCTTGCAGGGGAAGACATCACCCACTTGCCTGCACATCTGCGGGTCCGCAAGGGAATAGCCTATACGTTTCAGATCACCTCGATCTATCCGCGCTTGTCTGTGTTCGACAATGTGGCGTTGGCTGCGCAAAGCCGGGGCGCTGGGAATATTGCGGCAGAGGTCGCGCAAGCTCTGGCGCGGGTTGGGCTGACCGGACATGATCACACGCTGGCAGGCACTTTGTCCTATGGCCACCAGCGGTTGATGGAAGTCGCCATGGGGCTGGCGCTGCGCCCGGCAGTTCTGATCTTGGATGAACCGACCCAAGGATTGGCATCGGGCGAGATCGAGGGGTTCAAATCCCTGATCCGGTCCTTGGTGCCGGAAACGACCATTCTGCTGATCGAACACAATATGGATGTGGTGATGGATCTTGCCGACCGCATCACGGTTCTGAATTTCGGTCAGGTGCTGACAGTTGGCACACCTGCCGAGATCCGCCGGAACGAGTCCGTGCAGGAC